>JABWAK010000175.1 GCA_013361065.1 Bacteroidota bacterium | reverse complement strand
TGCCGGCACGCGCCGCTTCGATGGCGGCATTCAGCGCCAGCAGATTGGTCTGGTCCGCGATATCGTTGATGACGCTGACGATCTCGCCGATCTGACTGGAGGATTTCCCGAGGGTATGCATGGTGTCGGCGGACCGATGGATCACATCGTTGATCTTCTCCATACCGTCCACCGTCTTCTGCACGATCGCTCCGCCGTTCTGTGCTGCGTGACGCGCCTTCTCCGCGATCTGCACGGCGTGATTGGCGCTCTGGGCGTTCTCGCTGATGGAGCGCGACATCTCCTCCATTGCGCTGGCCACTTCGCCCGTCTGAGCGGATTGTTCCTCCGCACCGGCCGCCATCTGGGTCGTACTTGAGGAGATGGTGGAACCGGCTTCGGTCGCCTCTTCGGACGCGGCATTCACCTCCAGCAGGCGGGCGTTCAGATTGCTCACGGAGCGGTTGAATCCATTGAACAGCTTTCCGATCTCATCATCCCGCTCAGCATGGACGGTCACGGTCAGGTCGCCGTTGGCGAACCGTTCCATCGCCGTCAGCAGCTCGTGGGTCTTCTCGGCCAGGTAGCGTTTATCCTCCTCGCTGTGCTGCAGACGGAGTTCCTGTTCCTTCAGGGAGCGTTCCACCTGCTGCGCAGCTTTCCCGAGCATCCCGCGCAGACCGGACGACATCGGTTTCCGGTAGTACTTGCCCTGTCCGGCATACTCGATGGAGGTGATGATCTCCTTCATCAGCGCCTCCAGCTGGTCGGCCATATCGTTGAATTCATGGCTCGCTTGTCCCAGCTCATCCTTCTCGCGGATATCGGTGATGCGGTACGCGAAATCACCTTCAGCAAGATGGGTGGAGACCACCGACATCTTGTTGATGGGGGTGGTGATATAGCGCGTGAGCCAGCGGGAGAGGAACAATGTGAGCAGCACCAGCATCAGTCCGGCACCGGTCGTGACCGCTGCGACCTGATAGAGCAAACGGTCCCGATGGTCCAGGACCTGGGTAAGTTCTGCATTCATCAATTCTACCGTCTGCTCCATCTCCGTCAATGCGGAATCCGCTTTGACATCGAATGCCTCCATCAGTTCGTCGCCGCGCCGTTTACTGACGCCGTACGCTGATACCATGGAAGTGCCGACCGTATACATCATCTGCAGACGGTCCCGGACCTCGGTGAAATGTTCCCGCTCCATGGTATTCAGATCGGGCATGGCGAGCAGCCGGTCCAGGTGCTGCTCGGCCCTCTGCTTGGCAGGAAAGGCCTCCTGATCGATCACCGCACGGTCCTGTGTGAGCGATGCATCGGTCAGATACTGCCACACCATCGTAAGCTCGAAACGGACATCATCGATCGTCTGCGCTCTCTTCATGGCGAGGTCGGTCTTCCCATTGAAGGCGATGATGTGATAGACACTGTATCCCACGATCACGGCAATGATCGTGGCGGTACCGCCGATGAGAGTGAAGATCACGAAGAACTTCCGGCTGAGTTTCTGGCGGTCAAAGAGAGAGAATAAACTGGTCATAGCCCATGCTCCTTTCTTTCAGAAGGTCGGTCAGATACTGTACGGAGGCATTCACCCCCTCCTTGCCGCCGATACGGCGTTCGATGCTGAGCATCTCGCGGTACAGCGACTGGACGTTCTCGATGGCAGCACGTGCCGGCTTCCGGCGGACCGAATAGTAGCCGACCGGCGTGTTGGATGCATCAACCACCGGGGTGACGTTCGCCAGCACCCAGTAGGCAGCGCCGGAGCGTGACATGTTCTTCACATAGGCGAAGATCTCCTGACCGGACTGCACGGTATCCCACAGCAATTTGAAGACGCCGCGCGGCATATCCGGATGCCGGATGATGTTATGCGGTTGCCCGAGCAATTCCTGCTCGGTGTACCCCGCATACTCGACGAACACGCGGTTCGCATAGGTGATCTGTCCTTTCAGATCCGTTTTGGAAACGATGAACTCATCCTCCTTCATGATGAGCTCTTCAGAGGTTGGCTGGATATTCGGTCTCATTGTCTGTACGTCCTTGTATGGTGGTGGAAAGTTCGTGTGCGCCTGCCGCCTCATGCCGGCTGGACGGCGGCATCACTGTACGGCAATCCGTTGCCGCGGTGTTCCTTTGCGCCTTTCCGGACCGCTTTCGGGGCCGCCGGCAGCGGCTCCTTCGCGACCCGGAATGCGGAGATCATCGTCTGCAGTTCGTCGGTCTGCTGGTTCAGATCGTTCATGGCGCGGGCGATCTGCTGGTTGCCGATGGAACTCTGATTCGCCACCGCGCTGATGGCATCGATGTTGCGGCTGATCGATTCGCTCGCCTTCGTCTGTTCGGTGCTTGCCGTGGCGATATGCGAGACCATCTCCGTCACCTGTCCCGACACCTCCAGGATGTGACTGAGCGAATGCCGCGCCCGTTCGGTCTGTGCGATACTGCTGTCCACGCTGACCGTGCCTTCCTCCATCGCCTTCACCGCTCCCTGCGTCTCGGTCTGGATCTTCTTGATCATCTGTGTGATCTCCTTGGTGGAATTGGTGGTCCGCTCCGAGAGCTTCCGGACCTCATCCGCCACCACGGCGAACCCGCGTCCCTGCTCGCCGGCGCGCGCCGCTTCGATGGCGGCATTGAGCGCCAGCAGGTTGGTCTGGTCCGCGATCTCCTCGATGACGCTGATGATCTCGCCGATCTGGTTGCTGGAGCGGCCGAGTTCGTGGACCGTATCGGCGGAGCGCCGGACGATATCGGCGAGCGTCCGCATCCCGGCAGCGGTCTCCTCCACGACATCGACCCCTTCGCGGGCGATCTCCTTGGCGCGGGTGGCGGTATCGGACGCGTTCCGTGCGTTCTGCGAATTCTCGACGATCGTGCGCGCCATCTGTTCGATGGCACTCGCCACTTCGGCGGTCTGGTTGGATTGTTCCGCGAGCCCGGTCGTCATCTCCTCGACCGATGCGGAGATCTGACTGCTGGCCGAGGCGGTGGTCTGGATGGAGACCGTGACCTTCTGCAGGGTGGCGGAGAGCGACTCGGCAAGGGAATTGACGGACTCCTTCATCCGTTCGAGTTCCCCGCGGTACGATCCGCTCATCCGTACGGTCATGTCCCCGCGGGACATCGTGGAGAGGACGCTGTTCGCCTCATGCAGCGGTCCGACGATCGCATCGAGCGTGTCATTGATCCCCTGCACCATCGTACGGTACGTGCCGTGGAACTGCGCGGCGTTGCCGCGGACGGTGAGCACCCCGTTCTTCCCGGCATCACTCAACCGTGTGATCTCGTTGCCCATGGCACGGAGGGTCTGTACCGACCGTGTGAAACTGTTCGCCAGCTGATCGTTGGCGGACTTCGGCTGCAGATGGATGTTCAGATCCCCGGCACCGATCGACTCTGCTGCCTGGGAAATGCCCTGGATGTACTCGATCATGCGGCGGAAGGAACCGGCGAGCCGTCCGATCTCATCCTTCGAGACATGGTCGATACGCTGCTGGATCTCGCCGACGGAGATCCTGTCCGCGACCTCGACCAGTTCGTTGAGTTCTGTGGAAATCGTCCGGCTAATGAGGTAACCAAGAGCGAAAGAGATGACCGCTCCGATGAGCAGCACCGCCAGCAGCTGCGCCTCCCCGGTGCGGGCAGCTGAATCACTCTCCCGGTCCAACTGTTCGGCAACCTGGGCGTTGACCTTCACCAGAGCGTCCATGTGTCCTGTCATAGCGGTGAGGAGCGGCTCGAGCCGGTCATTGAACAGGCGCGTTGCCTCGGCAAGACGGCTCTGACGCATGCCGGTATCGAACGGTCCATAGGCCTCGCCGAACGCGCTCCATGCCTTCCGGAATTCCGCAAGATACTTCTGCTCCTCCTCCACGAGGTAGGTCGAACTGTACGCTGCGATGAGTTCGTCCACCCTTTTCCGCTGCTGTTCGATCTGGGCAGCATACTCACTCCATTCACTCCGGCGGTCCTTGCGGATCACGTCGAGCATGGTCAGTTCGATGGAAGTGAGAGTCGAATGGACATACCCCAGGTCGCGGATCGGGATCAGCCGGTCCGCGTACAGCGTATCCTGAGCCTTCATGATCTCATCGGCGGTATTGTAGCCGATGGCGCCGATGATCACCGAGATGAGGGTGGCGATGGAGAAAGAGAACATCAGTTTCTTGCGCAGATTCATATTCCTGTACCATTCCATGGTCGTGTACTCCGGAGTGTTCGTAGGTCGTGTGGTCTTACAGATGCAGCAGCGTCACCGGAGACCGGCGGCGTGCAGTGCATCCTTGTAACGATGATCGCTCTTCAGAATGTGTTCCCCCAGCCATTCCATCAGGAAGTCCAGCAATGCTTGGTACGTGCTCCGATCACCCTCCTGGATCCCGGCGCCGAACGCAGTGATCCGACGCATCATCTCCCGGTGCTGGCAGCGGTGTTCCGTGAGATGGGAGAAGTGGCACAGTTCCATGCATTGCTCCTCGAAATCGAAATGCTCCTCGGCGTAGGTGGTGAGTTTCCGCACGATCCCGTCCATCACCAGCGGGGGTGCATCGGTCAGCATGGCATGATGGACCTCATTGATCAATGCAACGATGCCCTGGTGCTGACGGTCGATCGCTTCGATATCCACCCGGTACTCATCCATCCATTCCATGAAGGGTGTCAGGCCCGGCATCGGGCGCGGCACGGTGGGCTCATCAATGAGTATGTGCTTCGTCATAAGGTTGTTTGATTGATCCGCGTTCACAAAACACGGATGGATCGGAGGATCATCCTGCCGGTCACTGGATGTGATGGCTGATCAGGTGATCCGAATAGGCTTTGTCCGACTTCATGATATGGCCGCTAAGCCACTGCTGAAGGAAGTTCAGCACCTCCATCGTGAGACCGACCTTGCCGGCGCTGAAATCAGCCTGGAATTGGAGCACCTTCGAGGCGAGTTCGTCGTGCTGACACTTATGATCCTTCGCGTGAGCGAAGCATGACTTGGTCATGCACGCTTCCTCATGGGCAAAATGCAATTTCGTATAGTCGATGAGTCTGTTCAGCACATCGGCGATCACCTCTTTGGACCGGCCGGCTTTCATCGCATCATGCAACTGGTTCACCAGATCGACCAGGATCCGGTGTTGTCCGTCGATGGAAGGGATATTGACAGCCAATTTTTCACTCCACTGGATGAGTGCCATACCTACCCCCTTTACTTTTTATGGTGTTTTCTTCCGGAACAATTGTCCATCCTCGGACACACGCTCGAACAGATGAGAGAGTTCGTCCGGCAATTTCTGGGTCTGCTCCGTGCAGAAGTACCCGCCGTCCGCCAGCGCTCCATGGAACATCCGTATGACCTCCACCCGTTCTTCCGGGGTGAAATGGAGCAGAACATTCTTGCACAGGATCAGATGGAATCCGATACCGATCGGTCTCAGACCGAGCAGATCGTGCTGGTAGTACCGCACTGAGTCACGGATGCCCTGGTCGATGACGAATGTTCCTGATGTCGGATCGACCGTGAAATACCGTCCGAGGATCTCATTCGGCATCCGTTTCACCTCCTCATCGCGGTACCGCCCTTCACGGATGACCGTGCCGAACTCACCGCTCTCATCGATATCCGTTGCGGTGATGCAGATATTGCGGAAGGCGAACTTCCCCATATTCTCGGCACAAACGATCGCCAGAGAATACGGTTCGGGTCCCATGGCACATCCGGCATCCCAGAATTTGATACGGCTGAACCCGGTCAGTTCCGGCAGGACCAGTTTCGCGATGAGATTCAGCAGGTGCTCATCGCGGAAGAAGAATGTAAAGGCCATACAATACGCTCAATTCAGTCCGAATGGGCCGGCCGCGCTGCATTGTCGCAGATGACGGTCGATCCGTTTGATATGGGCCTCGAACCATTCGCCGAGCTCCCGGTTGGTCTCCATGACGGCAGACCAGGTGACACCGTCCTTCTGCACCGATTGTCGAATGCGGATGACGAAGAGAAGGAAATCTCCATGTGCTTTCCGGTTGGCTTTCGCCGCCGGGCAGCGATATCTGTTCATGCACTGTTCCTCGTGCGTGAAATGCTGTTCCGCATAGAACGCAAGGTAGTCCAGTATGCCGAGGATCTCCCTCCGTCCGTTCCCTGCCTGTACGGCATCCTGCAATCTGTTGATGCAGGCGATCAGTTCTTTGTGCGCATCGTCGACCTCTTTGATGCCGGTCGCCATGGCATCGACCCATTCTAATGGCACGCAGACTCCTGTATCATTCCCATGGATTCCATTCCTCCTTCCATCACACCGCCACCGCCGCTTCCGTACGCCGCCGCACTTCGGTTGAACGTTCCGTCCGCGAAGGATCCGCTTCGATCCGGAACCTGGTGATGAGCTTTTGAAGATCCTCCGTGAGCTGGTTGAGCCCCTCCGCTGCCCGGGCCACCTGTTGTGTGCCGGCAGCGGTCTCGGCAGCGACGGCACTGATCGCTTCCACGTTCTTGGATATCTGCACGGACGTGGAGGATTGCTGTTCACTCGCCGATGCGATCTGTGTGATCATATCGGTCACCGTCTGCGAGATAGTGACGATCTCCTTCAGTGATGCACCGGCCTTGTCTGCCAGCGCGATGCCGCTGTTGACCTCCCGTGTGCCGAGTTCCATCGATTCCACCGCTCCGGTGGTATCGTTCTGGATCCGTTTGATCATCGCTGCGATCTCCTTGGTCGCCTTCGTCGTGCGCTCGGCCAGCTTGCGCACTTCGTCCGCCACCACTGCGAAGCCCCGTCCCTGCTCGCCGGCACGCGCCGCTTCGATCGCGGCGTTCAGCGCCAGCAGGTTCGTCTGGTCCGCGATATCGTCGATCACTGCGATGATCTCGCCGATCTGTTCGCTGGACCGGCCAAGTTCGTTCACCGTTGCGGCGGACCGGAGCACGACCTCAGCGATCCGCTTCATCCCGTCCACCGTCCCTTCCACCACCTTCCCGCCCTGTTCCGCGGCACGCCTCGCTTCCCTGGCGGTCTCGACCGCATGATGAGCATTCCGTGAATTCTCTGCGATGGTCTTCGTCATCTCTTCCACTGCTGAGGCCACTTCACCGGACTGGCTGGATTGCTCCTGACTTCCTGCTGCCATCTCCTCGGTCGATGAGGAGATCTGTGTGCTGGCACTGGCGGTCGCTTCCACGGCCTGCGACACA
>JABWAK010000174.1 GCA_013361065.1 Bacteroidota bacterium | reverse complement strand
TCCGGCTCCTGCTCCCGCGCCGCCGGCCAATCCGGACACGCCTTCAACACAGCAATAACAGAGAGTGGATCGTTATGAACATGTATGAGATCATCTTTTACTTCTTCGCACTCGTGACGGTCGGTTCGGCCGCCATCGTGGTGTTCTCGAGGAACATCGTCTACTCCGCCTTTGCACTGCTCTTCACCTTTTTCGGTGTGGCGGGACTCTACGTGCTGCTGAATGCCGACTTTCTGGCGGTCACCCAGCTGCTCGTCTACGTCGGCGGTATCCTGGTGCTGCTGCTCTTCGGTGTGATGCTCACCTCCAATACCGTCAGTCTCGATATCCGTTCCGGTTCGATGAATGTGCTCCCGGCCGTGAGCGTGGTGGCGGCCGTTGCCGGTATGCTCGGCGGCATCTACTACACGAGCGACTGGTTCGTGAGCGCGCAGATGTCGCCGCTGACGGCGGAGACCACGTCGAAGGAGATCGGCGTTGCACTCATCACCACCCATGTGCTGCCGTTCGAGATCGCATCGGTCATCCTGCTGATGGCGATCGTCGGTGCGGCGATGATGGCGCGCAGGGAACGGACGAACAATTGATCGCCGCTCCGGGATCATGCAGTCTTGATCATGTTGCACTCTGATACTGTGAACTCTCTTTTTTAACCGGTACTACTTATGACGATAACACTGACCCATTTCCTGCTCATCAGCGCGGTGCTCTTCACGCTGGGGCTCTATGCGGTGCTCACGCGGCGCAATGCGATCATGGTGCTGATGGGGGTGGAGCTCATCCTGAACTCCGCCAATATCAACTTCCTCGCTTTCTCGCGGTTCGGGGGGATGGACATCGAAGGACAGATGGCGGCGATCTTCGTCATCATCCTTGCCGCGGCTGAAGCGGCCGTTGCCCTGGCCATCGTGCTGAACATCTACAAACGTTTCAATACCGTCAATGTTGACGAAATCTCATTCCTAAAAGACTAATGATACCCGAACTCAACATCGCTGTAGCGATCCTCTTCATCCCGCTGGTCAGCTTCCTGGTGCTGATCTTCTTCGGCAAACGGTTCTCGGAACGGGCCGGTCTGGTCGGAGCAACTTTCCTCGGTATCGATCTCGCGCTCGCTCTGTATGTCTTCGCGTCGCGCATGGCTTCTTCCGAAGTGTGGGACCTCACCTTCACCTGGATCGATTTCCATACTGTCGTCAATAACGTACCGCTCCGTCTGGACATCGGCATCATGGTGGACAATCTCACGGCCGTGATGCTCGTGGTGGTGACGCTCATCAGTTTCCTGGTCCATCTCTTCTCCCTGGCATACATGAAAGGGGATGTCCGCTTCTCCCGGTACTATGCGAACCTCGGCATCTTCACCTTCTCCATGCTCGGTATCGTGCTGACCAACAACTATCTGCTGATGTACGTCTTCTGGGAGCTGGTCGGACTGAGCTCCTATCTGCTCATCGGTCACTGGTACGAGAAGAAATCGGCGTCGGATGCGGCGAAGAAGGCTTTCGTAGTGAACAGGGTGGGGGACCTCGGATTCTTCGTCGGCATCATGATCGTCTGGATGCAGTATTCGACCCTGACCTACACAGGATTGTTCTCCGCCATCGGCAGCGGCGTGATCCCGTTCGATTCCAGTGCCTGGCTGACCGCCGCCGGACTGCTGATCTTCTGCGGTGCGGTCGGTAAATCCGCACAGTTCCCGTTGCATGTCTGGCTGCCGGATGCGATGGAAGGTCCCACGCCGGTCAGCGCGCTGATCCATGCCGCGACCATGGTGGCGGCCGGCGTCTATCTGGTCGCACGCACCTTCCCGATGCTCACGGCCGATGCGCTGATGGTGATCGCTTACTTCGGTGCGGTTACGGCGTTCATCGCCGCGACCATCGCCATCGTGCAGAACGATATCAAGAAGATCCTTGCCTATTCCACCGTGAGCCAGCTCGGATACATGGTAATGGGTCTCGGCGTCGGCGCCTATACGGCCGGCGTGATGCATCTGGTGACGCATGCCGCGTTCAAGGCGGGACTCTTCCTCGCCTCCGGTTCCGTCATCTACGCCATGCACCATGCGCTGCACCACCTGCATGACCACCACACGGATGCGCAGGATGTCCGGCATATGGGCGGATTGAAAGCGAAGATGCCGGTCACGTTCTGGACCATGACCATCTTCACGCTCGCCATCAGCGGTGTGCCGCTCACCTCCGGATTCCTCAGCAAGGATGAGATCCTCGCCGGCACGCTCGCGTATTCCCATTTCACCGGTCACACGCTCCTTCCGATCATCGGGTTCCTGGTCGCAGGACTGACCGCGTTCTACATGTTCCGTATGCTCATCCTCACCTTCATGGGCGAGCATACGAATGCCGAGCGGTTCGCTCACATCCATGAATCACCCCGGGTGATGATCGTTCCGCTGATGGTCCTCGCAGCGCTTTCGTTCTTCTTCTTCTTCTCCCTGAATCCCATCAATGCGTCGCACGGCTGGTTCTTCGAGAAGATGGCCTATCCGGCGGTCGCGGTCCCGGAAGCACTCGCCTCCACGCCCACGACGGAGTTCGTCGAGGAGATCCACCATCAGCATTCGCTCGCCATGGTGCTGTCGGTCGGCATCTCCGGACTCGGCATCCTCTTCGCGTTTGTGATGTATTTCTGGAAACGGGTCTCCGCCGATGCGTTCGAGAAGGCGCTCAAGCCGGTGCACACGTTCTTCTATAAAAAGTGGTATTTCGACGAACTGTACGATGCAACGGCGGTCGCCGGCACGCTCGGTGTTGCCCGGCTCCTGGCCTGGTTCGACGGTACGATCATCGACGGTATCGTCAACGGTGCGGCTTGGGTGACCCGGATGGGGTCCGTGGTCAGCGCGAAATTCGATTCGCTGGTGGTGGACGGTGCGGTGAACTTCTCCGCCTTCTTCGCCGGTATGCTCGGTCAGACGGTCCAGAAGGTGCAGACGGGGAAGGTGCAGACCTACATGGTCTTCGCCATCATCGGTCTGATGATGCTCCTGGCGCTCTATCTCTAACAGTGTAATGCAGGAAATGTCGTTTCGATCATTCATTCTTTAATCAGATAACCATTATGGAACTCAACATCCTCAACATCGGCGTCCTCACCTGGCTGACCTTCCTTCCCATCCTGGGAATGATCATCGTCCTGCTCATACCGAAAGAACAAAAGTCCGCGATCCGCTGGACCTCGCTGGCGTTCACGCTGGCGCAGGTGGTGCTCGCGTGCATGGTCTTCGCGAAGTTCGACCGCTCGCTGGCGGGCGTGAATTCGGCGGACACAATGCAGTTCAAGGAGCTGTTCAACTGGATCAACGTGAAGAGCACCGGGTGGTTCGGGTCGATCAAGATCGACTATTTCCTCGGCATCGACGGCATCAGCATGCCGATGGTCTTCCTCACGGCGCTCATCTCCTGCATCGCGGTGATCTCCTCCTGGAACATCGAGAAGTCGGTGAAAGGGTACTTCGCCCTGCTGCTCCTGCTGGACACCGGGATGATGGGCGTGTTCGTGTCTCTCGACTTCTTCCTCTTCTACATCTTCTGGGAAGTGATGCTGCTGCCGATGTACTTCCTGATCGGCGTCTGGGGCGGTCCGCGCCGTGAGTATGCCGCCATCAAGTTCTTCCTCTATACACTGCTCGGTTCCGTGCTGCTCCTGCTGGCGATGCTGGCGCTCTATTTCAGCGTCTCGGTGATCGATCCCGCAACCGGCGAGAAGATCCACACCTTCAACATGCTCGCGATGATGGACCCGGCGAACTATGATGCCGGCTCGATCCTTTCCGGCGTCTCCACCTACTGGCGGTACATGGCGTATATCGCCATCTTCATCGGCTTCGCCATCAAGGTCCCGATCTTCCCGTTCCACACCTGGCTGCCGGATGCGCACGTGGAAGCACCGACCGCCATCAGCGTCATCCTGGCCGGCGTGCTGCTGAAGATGGGCACCTACGGACTGATGCGCATCGCATTCCCGATGTTCCCTGACGCGGCGATGCACTACCTGTATCCTCTTGCGTTCCTTGGATTCGTCAACATCATCTACGGTGCGCTCTGCGCCATGGCACAGAAGGACTTCAAGAAGCTCATCGCCTACTCCTCGGTCAGTCACATGGGTATCGTCATCCTCGGGATGGCGGCCATGAACACGCAGGGGATGCTCGGCGGCATGCTGCAGATGTTCAACCACGGCACCATCACCGCCATGCTCTTCCTTATCGTCGGCGTGATCTATGACCGGGCGCACACCCGCGGTCTGGACGATTTCGGCGGTCTGATGAACAAGATGCCGAAATACTCGGGTATCATGGTCGTGGCGTTCTTCGCCGCGATCGGTCTGCCGGGCCTGAGCGGATTCATCTCCGAAGCATTCTCGTTCCTCGGCGCATTCCAGACATTCCGCTGGCTGACGGTCGCCTCCGCGTTCGGTATCGTGCTGACCGCCGGCTATATGCTGTGGACGCTGCAGCGCGTCTTCCTTGGCACGCTGCCGGAGAAGTGGAACGATCTGACCGATATCAACGGCCGGGAGCTGACCATGCTCATCCCGCTCGCCATCATCACCATCGTGCTCGGCGTCTATCCGACGCTGATGCTGGATGTGATGAACGTCTCGGCCAACACGCTGGTCGATCTCGTGAAGAGCGGTGCGGTCGCGGTGACCGGGAACTGATCCGACGGTCCGTTTTACTCATTCGTCCTAACCATCGATTGCCATGTTAGATACCATCATACTCAACCTCACCTCCATCCTGCCGGAAGTGATCGTCACGGCGACGCTCTGCGTGGTGCTGCTCGTGCACCTCTTCGACCGGAAGAACATCCAGCTGATGACGATGCTCACGGTCGCCGGATTGCTTGCCGCCTTCTACGTCCTGTCGGGCACCGTCGGAGCGAACAGCACCGCCTTCAGCGGCATGCTGAGCGTCGATCCTTTCGCGCACTTCTTCAAGATCGTTATCGTGCTTGCCACCATCGTCGTAGCGCTCATGTCCCGCACATCGGATGAGGTGAACGCCGAACGGGCGACCATCGGCGAATACTACTTCCTGCTGCTTACCATGGCGCTCGGGATGATGTTCATGGTCGGCGCATCCAATCTGCTGATGATGTATCTCACGCTGGAGATGAGCTCGCTCTCCAGCTACGTCGCCTCCGGGTTCACCCGCAAGGCGAAGGACTCGTCCGAAGCCTCGTTGAAATATCTGATCTACGGCGCCTTCTCCTCCGGCGTGATGCTCTACGGTATCTCCATCGTCTACGGACTCACCGGCACCCTTGACCTGAACGGCATCAACACCGTGCTGCAGCAGGGGAGCTCCAGTCCGCTGGCACTGCTTGTGGCGACCATCTTCATCCTGGTCGGATTCGGTTATAAGATCTCTGCGGTACCATTCCACTTCTGGACGCCCGATGTGTACGAAGGGGCGCCGACCGCTGTGACCGCGTTCCTCTCCGTTGCCTCCAAAGCTGCCGGCTTCGCAATGATGATGCGTGCATTCAAAGTGATGTTCATCGATCCCGCGGCGACCGGACTGGCGGAGGGAAGCTGGGCGCTGCTGAGCGGTATCCCGCTGCAGCATGCACTGATGGTGCTCTCGGTGCTGACGATGACCCTCGGGAACCTGGTGGCACTCTGGCAGGACAATGTGAAGAGAATGCTGGCTTACTCCAGCATCGCGCAGGCGGGGTATATGCTGCTGGGTCTGGTGGTGTTCGGGAACGACGGATTCGCGGCGGTGATGATCTACTTCGCGGTCTATCTCTTCATGAATCTCGGGGCCTTCTATGCCGTGATGCTCGTGGCGAACACGATCAAGAGCGAGCATGTGGACCATTACAAAGGACTCGGCAAACGGGCACCGCTGCTGGCGGTGGCGCTCTCCGTCTTCCTGGTCTCGCTCACGGGTCTCCCGCCGACCGCCGGCTTCATCGGCAAGTGGATGATCTTCCTCTCGCTGATCAATGCGAAGATGATCGGCATCGCCATTGTCGGCGTGCTCAACAGCGTCGTTTCGCTTTATTACTATGTGCGCATCATCCGGAACATGTTCCTCCGCGAGGACCAGTCCGGCGAAACGGCACCGCTGCAGTTCAGCATCGACCAGAAGATGCTGCTGCTCTTCCTGCTCATTCCCACCCTCTATTTCGGTCTCTTCTTCGATCAGCTGGTGCAGTTCGCCCAGATGTCGGTGCAGATGTTCGGGATGAGGTAAAAAAGAGAGACACCGGGATTCCAATGCGCCATCTTCCATTGGAATCCCGGTGTCATCAACTCACCACGTTGACCGCGGAAAGAGTGCGGACGACATTGCCCGATGTTCTTTCATCGGCAATCCTTCAGAGAACACCGTAAACTCCTCGATCGAACTGAACAGCGATATGACCCTCCCTGGGGATGATATGCTGTTCTCGCGTATTCCAAGATATTCCGCATAACTAGAATACTTCCATTCCTCGCGTTTGCTGACCAGCTGTGCGGCAACGGGATTGTTGTGGATATATCGGATGAGGGTAAGCAAGTATCGCTCTGAATCGACCTCCTTGCTGTGGAACCTTCCCTGGAAAAGATGACCGACAACATTGTATCGAAGGTTGATCGCTTTGGTATATGAAATGATAAGATTCTTCATCATGTTCGATACATCACATTCTTCCCTTATTTCTATGAGAAGGTGATAGTGATTAGGCATCAAACAATACGCAAGGATGGTGATCTTGTCGGGAGGGAGGTACTTCCGGAGTCTGCGGAGAAAATGGATGTAGTTGTATTCCTCAATGAATACAGTTTCTCTGTGGTTTCCCCGGTTGTAAATATGGTAGCAATGATGGGGTGTGAATGAGGTGTTGCGGTAGGGCATACGTTTTTATCGGAAATATCCGAAAACGTATCACCAGAGTGGTGGATAAATCATTGGTTCAATTGGAATTGCATTGTCATTTGCGGACCCTCGCACAGACATCGGGATACAACGCATATGCCGGACAGGATCCCGATGTTTGTGCCCCCGCGAACGATCTATTTCTTCTTCCTCTTTCTCTCCACCCGCTCCACGATCAATCGTATCCCCTCCAGCACCAGCGCCGGTTCGTGCTTGTTGATCACTTTGGACTGCTTCTTCATCGCTTCGGAGAATCCGCCGGTCGCGATGACCGT
>JABWAK010000020.1 GCA_013361065.1 Bacteroidota bacterium | reverse complement strand
ATCTGTTCACTGTGCGAGTAACTGAACGGCAGCCGCGTTCCCGTCCAATCGACCGGCAGGAACTTCTCGAATGCGAACGCGGTCGAAAGATTCCAGCTGGTACCCGTCACACGGCTGCCGAGCCTGTCCTCCAGCCGGTGGAAGTTCGGATCGACACGGGAATAACTGAATGCGACCGTCCCGAGGTCCGCCAATTTCACACTCGAGCTGAAACTGTAGGCCCATCCCGGAGTGTCATCCACATCGGCCAGTCGGAGTTCGTTCACCCATACTTGTCCGGTAACCACGGGGGGCGTTCCGACGATGGCGGGGTTCTCGATACCGATGGAGATGAAGGTGACCCGGGTGAGGGTCGGACTGCCGAGCACGGCATAGGAGGAGCCGGCCGGTCCATTCGGCACCGGTCCGGTCACGCGCATGCTCGTGGAATCACGTCCTTGTTTGAGCGACGTGAGGTCCTCGAACCGGATATTGACGTTGTTGCGGGGATCCCAGCCCGGCAGCACCGGTGCCCGGTACTCGTAATAATTGAGACTGTCCGAACCGAACCGGATGAACATGTTGACCGTCGGCTTCGCCGGATCGGTGCTGAAATGGTCATCGCCGTGGACGAACATCTTCATCTCGCGGTAGCTGAACACGTCGAGCGGACGATAGGAGAACTTCTTGATCGCTTCCTTCGAGTCTCCGTCCGTCAGCGCGTTCAGGTTGAGCGCGAGCGACTGTTCGTTGCCGTACACCTGCTCGTCCGGTTTCGTCCGGTCCCGCTCACGGAACACGCCCGGCGGCGAGGAGTATCCCTGCAGCGAGTTATCCTCGATGTTCACCACTGAGACCTTGAAGGCGGGATCGTTCTTCTTCAGCTCCTCCCACTGGTTGCCGATCAGGTTGAATTCGACGAACTGCATCTCGAATTCCTCATCATGGCCGGTGAACCAGAGCCGCGCGAATTGGATGTTGGACTGGTCCGGCGAGCCGATCTTGAACTTGAAGGCGTTGATCGGGATGCGGTACTGGTACCATCCGTTCGAACCGCCGCCGATCTTCAGCGGATTGGCATCGGTGGTATCCAGGTTGAGCTCGTACGTATAATAGTCGTTCGCCCGGTCCACGTTACTGTTCCGGTTCAGGTCCTCCGAATCCGGGAACCGGCCGATCTCGCTCGTGCTGTTCCGCTCCGTCTGATTGATCATCCGGAAGTCGGGCGGGGCATAGAGGAAATTATCACCGGACGGATCGGCCGCGAGCTCCGGGAACAGCGACTTGTTCGCCTCAACGAAGGCGGCGTACCGCGTCTTCTCCTCGTCGTCGAACAGTCCGTCGATACCGGTATCCTCCTCACCCGGATTCAGGATGTCGTTCTTGAACCGTCCCTTATCCTCCGTATCCCAATTGCCGTTCACGATGACATCCTCGCTGATGGAGCCGAGATCGATGTACACCTTGCGGGTGGTATCGATCCGTCCCTTCCCCGGCACCACGCGTGCCCAGATCTCGATGAAGCCGATGTTCTCGCTGATCAGGTTCACCGCGCTCACCGAGAGCAGTTTCTGCACACCGGCCCAGTTCTTCGTCGGATCGTTGAGCAGGGTCTGCTGGAGGTCCATGGAGAAGTTGTACGGTCCGCGCAACTTCGGATTGTAGTTCAGCGTGAGCACCTGCACCCGCTCCTGCCCGCGTGCCACTTGCTTGATGGAGTTACCGCTGGCATCCACGCCATAGATATAGTCGATCGGCACCTGTTCGATGGGATTATACCAGAACGCCTTCGCTTTGGATTTGATCTTCTGCGTATCGAGCACCGGTTCGGAGAGCAGTGCATCCACATTGTATTGGAATGCCGGCGGGCTCATATCGTGCCACTGACCGTAACTGACGCCGAGAGGGATGATCCGCTTCGCACCTTCGAAATCATCGATGTACGCGATACCGGTCCCGCGGTCATCGGTGATGGTGCTCTTCTTGGTATTGGGATCGGGATTCATATACGCCGCTTCACCGCGCAGGGTGAATTCGGATTTCGCTTTGGTGTCGATGAACGGCAGCGCATCGATCGCCTTGGTGAGGAACGGAAGGTCTCCCGCCGTCTGTCCGTGGAACCCGTAGATGGAGTTGTTGGTCGGTTCCTCGTTCAGACGGACCTTATCATTGATCACTTGCTGGTCCAGATTCATCATCGTGAATCCGAACTTCGTCTTCTCGGAGAGGTCCACCTCCCCGCGCAGACCGAGCAGCGTCTTGGAAGCGAGCTGGAACAGGTCGTTCTGTTCGAACTTCACGCTCATATTGGCGCCGGGAACGAGCGCCTCCTGCTTCTTGATGACCACCTGACCGATGATATAATCGACCGTGTAATCGACGTTCGGCACCAGCGGCTGTCCGTTCAGCAGCACCTCCACGCTCCCTTCCACCACGTTGAACCCGAGATTGATGGTGTTGGAACTGGAGGCAGTGATCTGACCGGCGATGACGAACTTGTCCTTCAGGTTGTTCTGCTGCGCCGCGGCACTGGTCGTGTCGTACAGATTATCGAACAGGTAATTGGCGATGGTCGTATCGGCCAGCGGCGGATTGATGGCCCGCAGGGCTGTCCGGAGACCGTCGGTGAACGGTTTCAGGGTCGGGAAGATGATCTCACCGCGTTCCTGATCGATGGTGACGCCGGAGATGAAATCGAACTCACCGTCCGCACCGGGACTTCCGGAGGAATTGGCATTGTCCAGTCCGAACAGATTGATGATCTTGATGCCGCCGATGACCTCTTCCGGTTCCTTTCCGGATTCCTTATAGAGCATCCGCAAGGAGAATCCGTTCTGGTCCACCTTCCGGCCGCCGAGCGGATAGATGTTCTTCAGCATCAGGGAGAACGGGATGCTGTCATTCGGCAGGCTGTAATTGAGCGGTTTCACCAGTTTCAGAACGAGGATGGAATCGACGCCGGTCTCGTTCTTGGTCAGCGTCCCGTACATGAGATCGTCATCATTCCCCGCGCCGTTCTCGATACGGTAGGCGATGGCGATCGCCTGACCGTCTTGCACGGAACGGTTCATGGTGATGTACCCCGCCTCACGGTTGATCCGGTAATCCTTATTCGGCTCCAGCTTGTCCCAGTTCCCTGCCACGATGCCGAGTTCCGGTTTCGTCGCAACAGAAGGTGACCGGTAGGATTCGTACGTCGTTCTGTCCGTGAGCGCCACGACCGGCAGATTGAAATACGCATTGCCCCGCTTCATCGTCTCGTTCGCGGCGCCGACGTGGTACAGCCAGACCTCGTACTCGTTCTCCTTGATCTGCAGGTCCGGCCGGGTGAGGGTACGGGTCTTGATGTACGGTTCGAATGTGGACTGGTAGGAGGTATCGACGAAGAAATGGTCTTTGGAATACTCCCACGCCCGTTTCTCGAAATCGATCTTCTGCGTTCCACCGGAGACGGTCTTCTCCTGGATCTGCCCTTTCTTCTGCGATGCGATGGCGGTCAGTTTCAGCGGACCGATCTGGAATGCCGCCTTGATGCCGAACAGTGCGGAACTGCTCGAGACGAAACTGGAACTGGTGGAGAGGGAGACGTTACCCGCCTCGACGCTCTGCACGATCTCATCCTCGTACCCGGTGTATTTGATCTTCAGCTGGTTCTCGTACTCGAACGTACGCTGCGTGTTCCAGTCAGCCAGGATGTTGAGCTTGTCGCCGATGGTGCCGCTCACATTGATCTGCACCTCCTGCGCGAAGTCCGGTTCATTACGCGAGTTGCCGTACGCGCTGAGCGTCTGCTGGTCCGTGGTGGTGTTCCGGAACGCGGCACGGATGTCCACCGCACCGGAGATGTTCAGATTGATGCGGGGCGGACCGAAGATGGAGAAGACCGGATTGGCCGGTACCGGGATATCGATCTTGGTGAAGGTGCCGAGCAGGTCGCCGATATCGTCCCGTTTCTTGCTCGCCTTGGCATCCTCTTCCTTATCGATGAGGTCGGCGAAGTTCTTCGCCATGTCGGCCTGGGACCGCTGTTTCACATACACATCGAGCGGCATGCGGATCGGGATCCGGATATCCTTCCCGTTCACTGTCTGCCGGACGATGACGTATCTGCCGGTGGAATCGAGCTCCACAGAGGAGGCGACGATCGCAGGCTCTTTCAAATAGAACGGATTGTACGACGGCGGTGTGGCCGGTGCGGCAACAGGGTCCTGACGGCGGTATGTGAGCTGCTGCAGGAAGGTGGAATCGGTGATCGCATACGGCTTCGGACCGGAGGTATCAGCGGCCGCGGAACTGTCCACGGGGGCTGCGGTACCGGTCGTGTCGGCGCCAAAGGAAAAGAACGGACGCGCGGTCCCTTCCCGGGCGGTGACCGGGGCAACGGGGATGCCGACCAGGAACACGAAGGCAACGACCGTCAGTCCGAATACGATGCGTTTACGTACAGATGACAAAGCCAACGACGGAATGTGGGAAAGAGTGGATTGACCGAACAACCAATGCGCCTACACGCTGTTATTAAGAATGTATCAAGGATGCGATTGATCGTTCTCCATTGGTGGTGGAAATGGGGGAATTCCGTTTGAAGCGTTTCACAAAAGTAGAGAAATCCGCGGTAACATTCAAGGACTACTCGGGATCGGACCGGTCCAGCAGTTTGGGATCGATGGATTTCACCGTTTTCGCCCCGAGCACCTTCAACTGTTCCACGGAGCGGACGAGGTTCCCTTTCCCTTCCACCAGCTTGTTCATCGCTTCCTTGTAGCTGTCCTTGGATTTGTCCAGATGTTTCCCGACCTCCACGAGGTTCTCGGCGAACCCGACGAACTTATCGTAGAGCGCTCCTCCTTTTTGAGCGATATCGATGGCATTGCGCGTCTGTTTCTCCTGCTTCCAGAGCGATGAAATTGTCAACAGTGTTGCCAGCAGTGTGGAAGGACTGACGATGACGATCTTCCGGTCCCATGCATAGTTGAAGAGTTCCTTGTCCGCCTGCACTGCGATGCCGAACGATGCCTCGATCGGAACGAACATCAGCACCAGCTCCGGCGAATTGAGCAGTTCGGCGGTCTGATAGTTCTTCTCGCCGAGCAGTTTCACATGACTGCGCAGCGATGCGATATGTTCCTTCCGGAGGCGCTCCCGCTCCTCCTCCGTCTCCGCATTCACCAGCGCTTCGTACGCCGTGAGCGACACTTTGGAGTCGACGATCAGATGCTTGTTGTCCGGAAGATACACCACCACATCGGGACGGATCGTGACGCCGTCCACATTCTTCGTGGAGACCTGGATGCGGTATTCCCTCTCCTTCTCCAGTCCGGAGCGTTCCAGGATCTTCTCCAGGATGAACTCGCCCCAGTTCCCCTGCGTCTTGGTATCCCCTTTCAGCGCGCGGGTGAGGTTCTTCGCTTCCTCGCCCATCAGCGTGTTCAGATCGGAGAGACGTTTCACCTCCTCCTTCAGGCTGAGCGTATCACGCGATTCCTTCTCGTAGGTCGACTCCACCTGTTTCTTGAACTCCTCGATCCGTTCCTTCAGCGGTGTGAGGATGGAATCGAGGGAGGTCCTGTTCTGCTCGCTGAAGGTCCGGCTCTTCTCTTCCAGGATGGTGTTGGCGATGTTCCGGAACTCGGCGGTCAGTTTGGCGTTCGTCTGCTCCAACTCGGTCCGCTGCTCCTCGATGCGGGCAAGCAAAGCACGGTTCTCCGTCTGCGCTTCGGAGAGCTGACGGTTCAGTTGAAGGGCATTCTGCCGTTCCCCATCCAGCGTACGCTTCGCTTCGGTCAATTGGGTCTCCAATTGCTGCCGCGCCTCCTGCAGCTGCGCCCCCTGTACCCGCAGCTGGGTCGCTTCCGCCTGCAGCGCAGAGAGCTGCTCCGGCGTCACCTGCTGCGGCTGGGAGAATCTCGCCCTGGCGGCGAACCAGCCGACAGCAGCTCCGGCAAGGATGCCGATGATCAATACAAGGATCGTTTCCATAGTCAGAACGGTTTGGTGCAGAAGATATAGAGGACGACGGCAAGGATGGAGTACATCATCACCCGTGCATAGAACATACTCCAATTTTTGATGCGATGCCATACGTACGATACCGCCACGGTGGCAGCGATGAGTGCAAGCGTCATCACGATCACTTCCGGTACCGTCTTCGTCTTGCCGATGATGAAGGCGAGACTCTTATTGTCCCAGAACATCCCGTAGATCGCCAGCAGATGACCGGCATACGCCACCAGCGACTCCGCGCCGACCACACTCACCACCGAGCGGCCGGAACGCTTCGCCTGCTCCCAGAACCAGAGCGAGGCAAGCAGCAGCATCACGATGCCGAGGCGGATAAGGACGAAGCCGGGGCTCGCCCTCCAATAATTGTGCTCCGGAAGGAACTGCACCGGGATGAGCTCAGTGAGGAGCGGAAGGATGATGAACAACGCCCCGGCCAGCAGGAACCTGGTGAAGAAGACCCGCTCGGTGACGACCCCTTTGGACCAGACGAGGATCTGCGCGGCGATGCCTCCCGAAAGGACGAAGCCCATCCACGGGAAGAGCGGGAACTGCGACCGGTGGGCTGCGGTCAGGTAATTGGCAAGCGGTTCCGGCAGCAGGTGGTCGATGTTGCGGTCGTACATCCACGGGGAGCCGACGATCACCGTCAGCGCAAGCAGTACCGCCGCGGAGAAGAACCGCCGCTGTGTCCGCATAAGCAGGACCAGCAGCAGCATCGTCATGAGCGACACGGCGATGGCATGCAGCACATCGATCTTCCAGAACACCCCCCACTCCTGCCAGGAGATGCTCATCAGTTTGTTCAGCGAGAAGAACGGCAGATGCAGTGCATATCCGACCGCCAGCACCTGCAGGATGCGTCCGGTCTGCTTCCAGAAGACGGGTGAAAGTGAAAGGTAATCGTTCCACTTGCGCTGTGCGATCAGCACGAACGAGTAGCCGGCTACGAACAGGAACGACGGTGCGACCAGTCCGTTGATGAAATTGAGCACCTTGAACCACTGCTCCTCACGGAACGCAGGGATCAGGAAGGCGTTGAAGACATGCACTTCGATCATCACCAGCACGGCCCAGCCGCGCAGCAGATCGATATAGACGAATCGGGATTTGGGCTGTTCCATCAGTAGGGCCGGAGGAAGAAGGTGACGATCAGGGCGACGACGAGCAGGACCTTCACCGTGAGTCCCGCTGTTTTGTACCGCAGTTTAAAAGTATACCATCCGTACGTGAAGAGACTGATCACCGCCAGTACCGCGATGAAGACCGAGGATGCCTCCAGGACATTCAGCACGGGACCGATGATCTGCTGCAGTCCTTTGTTCAGCGCCGAGCCGTAGATGATGACCAGGTGGATGATATAAATGAAGAGCGATTCCCGGCCCATCATCTGCGGGATGCGGGACGGAATGGTGACGGAGTGTTCCGCGAAGAAGACACCGGCGATGACCACGGCGACGAATCCCATCCGCGCAAAGACGATAAGAGGATTCGCCTTCCACACATCATGGGACGGATAGATCCCCATCGGGATGTTGACGAGGATGAACATCACCGCCATGATCGCCAGTCCGTACGCCACGGAGCGCTGCATGAACCGCGCCGCCTGATGGTGTTCCTTCGCCCGGATGAAGACCGAGGCATAGATCACCCCGCAGAGGATGTAGGCGGACCAGGGGAAGAGCGGGAACCATGAACTGTTCTGCATGTTCAGGTAGGAGGCGAACCAGAGCGGCAGCCGGTCGCTGAGCGGCAGGCTCCAGAGCACCGGAGCGAGGAAGATGATCACCGCAGCGAGGATGGCGGTGAACAGGACGAACTTCCGTTCATCCTTCAGCAGGAACACCGCGCTCTGCAGCACCAGCATGGTCACCGCGATGCAGTGCAGCGCATCCACCTGCAGCCAGGCGGCCAGCTCGGCAGGGGTCGCTTCGGTGAGCACCTTCGTCAGCGAGAAGAACGGCAGATGGAGCGTGTACCCGATCACCAGCAGTCCGGCGAATTTACCGAACCGCTTCCGCATCCGTTCCCCGGGGACGATATGTTCCTCCCACCGCTTGAACGTGGAGATACCGAATGCCACCCCTGAGGCGAACAGAAACATCGGTGCGATGAAGCCGTGGAAGAAATCGTGGACGAAGAAGAGGGTGTGCGTGCGGAGCCCGAAATCCAGCAGCGCATCGAACGTGTGTCCCTGGATCATGAAGATCACCGCCAGGAACCGGAGCAGATCGATGAAGAGATAGCGTTGTTTGGAATGGGGCATGGAAAAAATCCAAAATTCAAAGATTACAGGATTATCATTAATTTTTTCCAAGTAGAGTCATCGGAATGCATCTTCAGAACATCCTGATAATCTTGCAATCTTGATAATCTTGATAATCCTGATAATCTTTTTATTTGAGAACCTTCATTTTCTTCCCCACCGCCTCGAATGCATTCAGCGCGTGGTCGATGTTCTTTCGGGAGAGCGCTGCGGAGATCTGCACCCGCAGACGTGCCTCCCCTTTCGGCACCACCGGGAACCAGAGTCCTTTCACATACACACCGGCCTTCAGCAATGCTTTGCTCATTTCCTGCGCCACCGATGCATCGCCCAGCATCACCGGAACGATAGGATGGTCGCCGGCCAGGATCGTGAAGCCGAGCGCAGCGATCTCCTTCCGGAAATACGCCGTGTTCTCATGCAGGCGCGTCACGATGGACCGGTCCTTGCTCAGCAGATCGAACGCCGCGATGCTCGCCATGACGACGGTGGGCGGGAGCGAATTGGAGAAGGTGTAAGGACGGGCCTTCTGACGCATATATTCGATCATCGTCCTGCTACCGCTTACATAGCCGCCGAGCGCACCGCCGATCGCCTTGCCCAGCGTTCCGGTCAGCACATCTACTTTCTTCAGCACACCGAACCGCTCGGGCGTCCCGCGGCCGCTCTTCCCGACCACACCGATCGCATGACAATCGTCGATGAACAGGATGGCGTTGTATTTGTCCGCCAGAGCTACAAGCTGATCCACATGTGCAAGACTCCCCTCCATGCTGAACACCCCGTCCGATGCGATGATGCGGAACCGGTACTCGGCATTCTTGTCCGCCTCCAGCAGCTGTTCCAGGTGTGCCAGATCATTGTTCCGGTAGATCTTCTTGTCCGTCGTCTCGGATTTGCAGAGCCGCATCCCGTCGATGATGCTGGCATGGTTCAGACCGTCCGTATAGATGACATCCTTGTACGTTTCGGACCCTAGCTTCTCATTGAGCAACGAAGGAAAGAACGCGTTGTTCGCGGCGAAGGCGGAGGAGAAGAGGATCGTATCTTCCGTGCCGACGAATTTGGAGATCCTTTTTTCCAGATCCAGATGGATGGTCTGCGTACCGCAGAGGAACCGGACGGAGGCCATGCCGTACCCGTACTCCCGGATCGCCTCGATCGCCGCTTTCTTCACCGCCGGATGGTTGGACATACCAAGATAGTTGTTCGAGGCCATCATCACGACCTTCCGTCCGTTCACCGTCACCTCCCCTGCCTGGGGCGTGGAGAAAGCGGTCTCTGTCTTGTACGTGTTGGCCGTGTGGATGCGCTGGAGTTCGTCGGAGAGCAGATGGTCGTATCGCATGATGGTCCGTTCCGTTCTAGATTTGACTATTATTGGTTATCCGTTCTTGATCAGTCGGATCGCGAACGATCCGTCGATGCCGTTCCGGTGCGGAAAGGTCTCGATGAACCCGTCCGCCGCAACAAGCGCTTCGTTGCCATACTGTGCCGCATGGTCGATCTCGAATTCCGGATGGCGTTCCAGGAACTTCTTGACGACGCCGAAGTTCTCCTCCGGTTCGATGGTGCAGGTGCTGTAGACCATCGCGCCGCCCGGTTTCAGCAGCGATGCCGCGTTGTGGAGCAGCTGTTCCTGCACCTTCACGACATCATTGATGTCCCGCATCTCACGCTTGATCTTGATGTCCGGTTTTTTGGAGAGCACGCCGAGTCCGGAGCAGGGTGCATCGATGAGGATCTTGTCCGCCGGCTCGGTCTGGAACTCCGCTGCATCCGCTGCGACGAACTCCACATTGGTGATGCCGAGCCGTTCGCAGGCGCCTTTCACCAGGTTCAGCCGGGTCTGATATTTGTCCACCGCAACGATCGTCCCCTGGTTCTTCATCACCTCGCCGAAGAAGGTGGTCTTCCCTCCCGGTGCCGAGCAGAGGTCCAGCACACGGTCGCCGGGCTGCACGTTCAGCAGTCCGGCAGCGAGTCCTGCACTCTCGTCCTGTACGGTGAAGAAACCGCGGCGGAAGATCTCGGAATTGGAGATGTTCGTCAGATTGGCGGTGCGGAGGAACCGCTGCTGGAACGGGGAGCGTTCATAGGTGATGTTCTGCAGATCGAACATCTTCATGAAATCCTCCACCGTGGTCTTGAGCGTGTTCACACGGAGGGTGAGGCCCGGCTTCTGGTTCTGCGCCTCGAGCAGTTTCTCGGTCTCGTGGAACCCGAACCGGTTCACCCAGCGCTTCACCATCCAGAGCGGGAAGGAGTACATGGTGGAGAGATAGAGCGACGCATCGTTCTGCACGTCCGGATAGTGGATCCCCTCCTTGTTGCGGATGATGTTCCGCAGGACGCCGTTCACCAGCCCTGCCGCTTTGTCGCTGCGGATCCGCTTCATGAACTCCACCGCTTCGTTCACCGCCGCATGGTCCGGCACCTTGTCCAGGAAGAGGATCTGATAGAGAGCGGCACGGAGCGTGTTCCGCACGGTCACTTCCGCCTTCGCGAAATTGCCGTGGAAGAAACCATTCAGCACCCAGTCCAGTTTGGACTGCCACCGAAGCACGCCGTGGACGATCTCCATCAGCAGCGCCTTGTCGAAATCGTTCAGTTCACCCGAGCGGAGTTCCGCTTCGAGCAGTTTATCGAGATAGGAATCGGTCCGCTCCACACGGTTGAGCACCTTCACGGCCGTGCCGCGCACGCCGCTGAACAACTGTCTGCGCTCCTCGCGCCGTTCCTCTTTTTGATCCGTTACGTTCTGTTCCATGGCTGAAAATCCAGACTGATTCAATGATCGCACTGCACCGGACGGTCCGCACTGCAGCTGCCGCTCCTTACAGCGGCATACCGCGCTTCCTCCGCTCATCCCCCGTCAGATCGAAGATCTTCCGGAACAGCTTCTCCTCCGGTTCGGTGAGGTCGATATTCCGCCGCACCATCACCTTCGATGCCACACTGAGCGCCTTTTCGATATTGTAAGTGGTGAAGGTCTCGCCGGCGGCGCCCCAGGAGAAGGACGGGACGTACTTCGGCGGGAACCCGGTCCCGAACACGTTCGAGGAGACACCGATCACCGTGCCGGTATTGAACGTGGAGTTGATCGCTGTCTTGGAATGATCGCCGATGGTCACGCCGACGAACTGCATGCCGCTGTCGACCGGTTCGCCGTTCACGTACACCTTCACCGAACTGTAGTTATTCTTCAGATCGCTCGTCACCGTTCCGGCGCCGCAGTTCACCCACGCGCCGAGGTACGAATGACCGAGGAACCCGTCGTGCTGCTTGTTAGAATAACTGTGCATGATGGTCGACTCGAGCTCCCCGCCCACCTTGCAGACCGGTCCGATGCTGCAGTCGGGATAGATCTTCGCCCCCACCTTCACCACCGTACCGTCGCCGATGTATGCCGGACCGATGATGGTGGAGAACGGCATCACCTGCACATTCTTTCCGATGTAGACCGGACCGTTCTCCGCATCGATCACCACACCCGGTTTGATGCGCGCCCCTTCACCGATGAACACCTGTTTCGGATTGAGGATATGCACGCCGGGAAATTTCCGCGAAGCAACGGCAGCCTTCTTTCCTTTACGCAGTGCGGCGAAATCACTCCGCAGCTGTCCGCCGTTGTGTTTGATCAGTTCCCACGGATAGGAGATCAGCGTTGCCTGGACGGGATGGACCGGCAATCCGTCGAAATCGGAGATGGAGAAGATCCCGTTGAGGTGAGCGCGGAGGTTCTTCAGCTTCGCACCGCTCACCCGGGCCGCCACGACCACATCGTCCTTCACGAACAGCGCATCCCCTCCCGCCGCCGGGATCGCTTTCGCAAAGGCAGCATCGACCACCGCCCGGCCGTTGATGAACAGACACTCCTTCGTCTGGAGCTCGTTCACGCGGTGACCGGGATTCCGGAGGCGCATATAGTCCGCCATGTACGTGCGGCAATGCAGGGTCACCTCCGCATCGGGATATGCGAGCTGAACCTTCTCCTTCAGCGAGAGGATACCGCAGCGCAGATTGAATGTGGGACGGAAATATACGAGCGGGAGCAGATTGGGATGGTAGATATCCTCGAACAGACAGATAGTGGAGGTCATGGGGACTCCTTTCAGGTGCTACGCGTTGAACAACATCACCGCAGAGATCGCGGAGAACGCAAAGTTACTCAATGAAATTGTTGACCAAACGCCGCACGCCGTTCATCAACAGTTTTTCATTGAAATTCATCAACAAACCAAGACGCTTCTGTGACAATTTTAAATACGTCAATACTTGTGCTTCATGAATAGGCAATAGTTTATCTACTGCTTTCAGCTCGACGATCAATTCTCCCTCGACCAACAGATCAAGCCGGTATCCACAATCCAGATGAACATCTTTATAGAGAACTGGCAGGACTTTTTGACGTTCTACGTGAATTCCAGATAGTTGCAATTCATAAGCAAGACAATGTTCATACGTCGATTCTAATAAACCCGGTCCAAGTTGTTTATGAACCTCTATACCACATCCAATGACTTTCCGTGAGATACCGTTCAAGTCCATGGATTCCCCCTCTTCTCTGCGTTCTTTGCGTCCTCTGCGGTGTATGACCTATTTAAAATAAAAAACGGAATGATAGAAGGTACCATTCCGTTTCTACAGGCTCAACATAAAAGGATATTATGCTGTCGGCGCTGCGGTCTTCTTCGCATACTTCTTGTTGAAACGCTCAACACGACCGGCAGAGTCAAGCAGCTTGTGCTTTCCGGTATAGTACGGATGACACGCAGAGCAGATCTCGACATGGATATTGCCCATGGTCGAGCGGGTCTCAAAGGTGTTCCCGCAAACGCAGGACACGACCGCTTTTCTGTATTCTGGGTGGATATCGTTTTTCATGATGTTCTTTCTGTGATTGATGGTGAATGAACTGACCAATATACGAAATCAGCCGGGCAGTTGCAAGGAATGTTCACTTCTGGCTGTTTTTCGCCAATTCCCGCGCTTTCCGGTATAACCGGACGTTCTTCTGGTGTTCCTCATAGTTCTTCGCGAACCGGTGCCTTCCGTTATTGTCCGCCACGAAGTAGATATAATTGTGCTTGGCAGGATAGAGCGCGGCAATGATGGATTGGCGCCCGGGATTATTGATCGGTCCCGGGGGAAGTCCGTAATTAAGATAGGTATTATAGGGGGAATCGACCTTGAGACTGTTCCGGGTGAGCCGTTTGGAGGTGTCCGATACGACGAACCAGACGGTCGGGTCGGCCTGGAGGCGCATACGGCGTTTCAATCTATTATAATAGACACCGGCGATGATGGGACGCTCATCGTCGTAGACCGCCTCCCCTTCCACGATGGATGCCATGGTCAGCACATCGTTCAGATCGAATCCGAGTTCCCGCATCCGCTGCTGCAGCGAATCGACGAAGAACTCACGGAACTCGGTGATCATCCGCTGCACGATCTCGCGTTCATCATCCTGCCAGAAGAACGAATAGGTGTCCGGCATCAGATAGCCTTCGAGCGATGCGGCGTTGTGGGGATAGATGCCGATCAGCGCGGTGTCGCGGTAGAACTGCATGAACCGGGCGGAATCGATCCCGATATGCCGTTTCAGGATCCGTGCGAAGATCCTCGTCCGCACCCCTTCCCGCAGCGCCACGGTGGAGCTCACAGTCGATAGCCCGCCTTCGATATCCTCAAGGATCTCCAGGTTCGTGACGCCGCTGACGAAGCTGTACTTGCCGACACGCATCCGCTGCGTCACACCGAGCGCACGGCCGGCCAGTTTGAAGGTGAGGGTGCTGTTGATGATCCCCTTGTCATAGAGGGAATCGGCAAGGCTGGAAAAGGACTGGCCTTTGCTGACCGTGATGAACTTCGGAGAGGGTTCGAAGCCGTTCGGCAGATAGAACACGGACCATGCCGCCAGCAGCATCGCCGCAACGATGCCGATGGCCCACACTGCGATCCGTTGATTACTTCTGTTTCTTCCGTTCACTCATCGCCTCGCGTTCCAGTTTCCGGGATTCATCGATGATACGTTCGAACAGCCGCCGCAGCGCCAGATCGTTGAGTGGTCCGGTGTTATGCCGCATGATGTTGTCCAGCACTTCCTTCTCCCGTTTCGGGGAATAGGCCTCCATCCCGAGCTGTTCCTTGATCTTCCCGATCTCGTCGGCAAAGCGTGCCCGTTCGTTCAGCAGTTCCACCAGCTGCCGGTCGATCGCGTCGATCTTATTCCGCCAATGTTCGATGTTCTCCATGATCAGACCAGCGGTGTGATGAATTGAGCGGCTGCCGCCACGGCTGCATCGGTGTTCGGTGATGCTTCCATCGCCTGCAGCAGTGCCGACCCGATCACCACGCCGTTCGCCACGGAGGAGATCAGGTCCACCTGTGCCTTCGCTGTGACACCGAAGCCGACCACGAACGGCTTCGTGGTATTGTTCTTCACCCGGGTGAGGAATCCGTCGAAGTCCTTCCCGAAGGACGTACGCGACCCGGTCACGCCGGTCACCGAGACACAATAGGAGAAATCGGTCGACAGTCCGTCGATGTACCGGATTCGCTCATCGGAGGAGGTCGGTGCGATCAGGAAGACGTTGCTGAGTCCATGACGCGCGCAGACCCCACGGAATTCCATGCTCTCCTCCGGCGGCAGGTCCGGCACGATCACGCCGTCCACTCCGGCCGCGGCTGCGTCTTCGCTGAAGCGTTCAAAACCGTACCGCATGAGCGGATTGACATATCCCATAAGGATGATCGGGATCTGCGTCCGCTGCCGCGCCTCGCGCACCCGTTCAAGCACACGCTGCAGAGTGGCGCCGTTCCGGAGGGCGATCTCGGACGAACGCTGGATGGTCGGACCGTCCGCCAGCGGATCGGAGAACGGGATGCCGATCTCGATCATGGCTGCTGCACATCGCTCCAAAGTCAGGATGAGCGGCACGGTGGACCCGGCATGCGGGAACTCCGGTGTGATGTACGGAACGATGACCGGCTGATGCCGTTCTGCATGGTTTCGGAAGACCGCGGAGATTCTGCTCATAGGGATAGGTAGGCTGTCGCCGTCACGTTCATCGGGGCGGTGATGCCGCGGAGGAGTTTTCGGTATCCCACCTCGGCGATCATTGCTCCGTTATCAGTACAATATTCGAATTTCGGGATGAAGAGCCGGAGTCCATGCTCCTCTGCATTCCGCTGCATCGCTGCACGCAGGGCACTGTTGGCAGAGACGCCCCCCGCCACGGCGATATCGGTGACGCCATATTTTCTTGCGGCCCGAATGGTCTTTTGCACGAGCACTCCGACGACCGACGCCTGGAAGCTGGCACACATATCAGCCAGGAGCGGTTCTGGAATGACCGTATCGCGCAAGCCATGATCGCGCAAATAATAGAGCACGGAGGTCTTGATGCCGCTGAAACTGAAATCCAGGTCATCACCCGCTGCATACGGCCGTGCGAATTTCACTGCGGACGGATCACCGTTCTTCGCCAGCCGGTCGATCTTTGGTCCGCCGGGATATCCGAGTCCGAGCATCTTGGCGACCTTATCGAACGCCTCCCCCGCCGCATCATCCATCGTCTCTCCGACGATCTCGTACTCGAACTCATCCCGCAGCAGCACCAGCTGGGTATGCCCTCCCGAGACGGTCAGGTTCACGAACGGGAACGCGGGCACCGGGTCTTCGATGAAATTGGAATAGATATGCGCTTCCATGTGGTTGACGGCAATGAACGGGATGTCCAGTCCGTACGCGAGGGACTTCCCGAAATTCACCCCGACCAGCAATGCGCCCATCAGACCCGGACCGACCGCCACGGCAACCCCGGAGAGCTCTTCTTTCCGCACCTCCGCTTTCTGCAATGCCTCCTGCACGACCGGAATGATCAGCTTTTGATGGGCGCGCGAAGCGAGTTCGGGTACGACGCCGCCGAACTCTTCATGGACGATCTGGGATGAGATGACATTCGAGAGGAGCACACCGTCGCGGATGACCGCTGCGGAGGTCTCATCACATGAAGTCTCGATACCCAGGATCGTTGTCGGCATATCAGGAATATAAGAAAAGTAGGGTGAAATTCAATTTACCGGCAACGGCCCTTTAAAACGACGAAGGATGGCCCGGGGGTCATCCTTCGAAGGATATCACTTATGTATTGACGCTCATTTCACTGCGACGATGCGGATATCACCGCCGGTCGTGCTGGCGCGGATGGAATTCCCGCCGCCGTTGATCCTTCCGTGCAGCTCGCTTTCACGCACTTTTCCGCGCACCGTCACCGGGAAATCGCAATCCACGCTTCCGCCGGAGGTCTCGGCTTCGATATCCGCTCCGAGACCCTCCTTCAGTGCGATCTCGATGCTCCCGCCGGAGGTCTCCACATCCACACCTTTCACATCATTCCGCAGGGAGATGCGCACATCACCGCCGGAGGTTCCGCCTTTGACCGTTCCATCAGTATCCAGAATGCTCACGTTCCCGCCCGAGGTGTTCGCCTTCACATTGCCGGTGACCGATTCCACGCGGACGTCGCCGCCGGAGGTCTCGGCAAAGACATCGCCGGTGATGGTGTTCGCTTCCACATCCCCGCCGGAGGTGGTGAGATCGACATTCCCGGTGACCGATTCTGCCGTCACATTCCCACCGCTGGTGTTCAGCTCCATCCGTCCTGCGAGTCCTTTCACACTGATATCGCCGCCGGACGTGTTGACGGACGCGTCGAAGGTCCGGGGAGTATTGATCGTATAGATCACTTCAAGATCACCGACATTCCAGTTAAAGAACTTCTTCTTTCCGAGAGAGCCGGTCACTTTCACCGTGTTCCCTTCCTGGCTGAACTCCACTTTATATTTCTCGGACCGGCTGTCGCTGCCGATGATCTCCACGGTGATATTCACTTCCTGTTTGTCCCACGGTTCGATGGTGACCTCGCCGGCATCGGCTTCGACCACGACATGACCGCCATCTTTCACAGCAAAATTCCGTTCATACTTCCGTGCTCTGTCGCTCCCCGCCACGGATGCGCCGAGATCCTCCGCCGTGACGATATCCGATGTTTCCGGCTGGTGACCACGGGAATTGGAATATGCGATGAGACCGGAGACAAAGACGATGGTGAGCAGTGCAAAGAGGGTGAGACGAAGAATGGCAGTGGAGTTCATATGGGTCCCTTTACAAATGAATAATCTAATAACGCTCCTGTCCGTTAAAAGTTTCGGCAGATGGCGTAAAAAAGGATGATTTCCCCTTGTAAAATGCACCAATAGTCCTTATATTTAGTAGTTCCAAATGCCCGGGTGGTCCGCCAAACAACGCGGCGGATAAATGTCCCGCAACAGGAATGTACCAAGACGGGATGTCGCAGAGTGTTGGTTTCAGGGCTCCAAAATTGGCTTTGTTCTTTATCTATCAGTTTGTTTCAAATGCCCGGGTGGTGAAATTGGCAGACACGCAGGTCTCAGAAGCCTGTGGCCGAAAGGCTGTGCTGGTTCAAGTCCAGTCCCGGGCACATAAAACACAGAAGGCGTCCATAGGACGCCTTCTGTGTTTTAAATGTCAATGTGAGAGTTCTTCCGTCCAGCCTGCCCCGCATGCTTTTGCGGGGTCCCGGGCACATAAACAACAAAGGCATCCTTTCGGATGCCTTTGTTGTTTAGAGCCTATAGGATTGATACAGTTCAAGTTGAGCGTTGTTTGCGAAATCCCGACGCAAGTCGGGATCCAGTCCCGGGCACGGGATCGGCCTAATTCGAAAGGATTAGGCCGATTTTATTTTAAACCCGGGCATCAACACTCAACTTTTAGATTCTTACCAGACCCAGTATCATAATCGTAATATCGTAATCGTAATTTTGTTAGAATAACTGCAAATACTTAATTACGATTTTACGATTTCGAAAAACAAAAATGCCACCATCACAGGTGGCATCTTCATTTTGCAGTAAGGCCGCTTCTAAAAAATCCAAAAACAAAATCAGAAAACACTTCGTCAATCCTGTTTCGATCGCTTCTCCGGCCTACATCGATGTAGAAGCAACGCCGGGACTCACATACCGGTGGTTCAACCTGAGGCTCATTGGGTCCCATATTTTGTTTTTATGAACCCTACCTTTTGTATTTTTATCGAATTTGAGACCTGTTAAAATATTGTTCCCACTTCGTAGAATGATTATCCCTGTTTTGCTGGGCTTTTATTGATTTGATTTTTGGCACAATTTTCGTGTTATTAATTGCATCAGAAGTTATGTTCAGGAACTTAGCGCTTCAATTGACTGTTCAATATTGTAACGTGAAAAAGAATAAATTCCATAAAGCCATTCAGATCTTCTTGCTCGTAGTGATGACGTTGACCTCCACAGGTTTTTCGGCGGTCATTGGATATTGCTCGATGAGTAAATCCCCAATCTGCTGCTGCGATATGGAACAAACCTGCAAGGGAACGACACCATCTAAATCACTCGTTATAAAGAGCGTTAAATCTCCCTGCTATTCTGAAAAGGTGGCTGGTGGAGTAAATGATGTTAAGGCCGTATTCAGCTCTGAATCAATTCAAAAGCAATTATCATTCGTATTCGCGGCTGAAGCTACGGAATACCAAATTGTTGATCTTACCGTTTCACAGGAATCCCGCTTCCCAAAATCCCCTCATATTGCACTCTACCCCGCCGGGGTTGATATATACATTCACGTAAGTTCTTTCCTCATTTAAGTTTCCAAAGTGAATCTATAGTTGTTGGAGAACGCTGTACCAGCGTTGTCTGATTTCAATTATTTATTTTTTGCTTTGGAGAAGTTATGATCGAAAGAATTATCGATTGGAGTGCCAAGAACCGCTTCATCGTCATTTTACTCTACATTATCATATCCGGATTCGGTATTTATTCGGTAATCAACCTGCCTGTCGATGCAATTCCGGATCTTTCGGAAAATCAGGTCATCGTCTTTACCGAATGGATGGGGCGGTCACCGGAAATCGTAGAACAACAGGTCACTTACCCTATATCGTCGGCGTTGCAAGGATTGCCTGATGTGAAGGCTGTCCGCGCTACCTCAATGTTCGGAATGTCGTTCGTGTTTGTGATATTCAATGACAATACCGATCTCTACTTTGCCCGCAACCGCGTTATCGAAAAACTCTCCCTTGTTCGCGCACAACTTCCTGCAAACGTAACGCCGGTTCTTGGCCCCGATGGTACGGGTGTGGGCCATGTCTTCTGGTATACCGTTGAAGGAAAGAATTATGACCTTGCCACTTTGCGATCTGTTCAGGATTGGTATCTGCGGTACAAACTTGTCTCCGTAGAGGGCGTAGCAGAAATTGCCAGCATCGGCGGTTTTGTGAAACAATATCAGGTTGACGTCAATCCGAACAAACTCCGGGCGTATAATGTGACGATTGGTGAAGTTGCCAGCGCAATACAAAGGAATAATAATGAGGTGGGGGGCAAGCTGCTGGAGATCAGCGATGCGGAATATTTTGTCCGTGGCCAAGGATACATTGCATCAACTGAGGATGTGGAAAATGTATTTGTGAAGCAGGGTGCAGGCGGTATCCCAATTCTTGTAAAAAATGTTGCAACCGTACAGCTTGGCGGGGACATTCGACGAGGCATGCTGGAGAAAAACGGCGAAGGCGAAGTCGTCGGCGGAATCGTTGTCATGAGAAGCACTGCCAATGCTCAAGATGTTATTGAGCGCATTAAAGAGCGGATTGAAGAGATAAAGCCGGGACTCCCTCCGGGTGTTGAGGTGGTAGCATCGTATGATAGATCAACGCTTATCTCTGAAGCGATCGGGACGCTGGACCGTGCACTTATTGAAGCAAGTATCAGCGTTGCCATTATCGTAACACTCTTTCTGCTTCATTTTAGATCTATTGTCAGAATTTTAATCGAACTCCCCGTTTCAATCCTGCTTTCATTTATTCTAATGTATGCATTTGGAATTACCTCTAACATTATGTCGTTGGGTGGAATTGTTTTGGCGATAGGTGTCATCGTCGATTCTTCCATCGTTCTGGTCGAGAATGCGTATCGCAATATTGCGAATGCCATCGCAAAGAAAGGACATCTGACAAACGAAGAGTACCGTGATATTTCCATTATGTCGGCAAAACAAGTCGGAAGAGCTATTTTCTTTTCCGAACTGATAATTCTTGTCGGTTTTCTTCCGGTCTTTTTACTGACAGGACAGGAAGGAAAAATGTTCCATCCTCTCGCCTATACCAAAACGTTTGTCATGATTGCCTCAGCAGCAGTCGTCATTACTTTGATTCCGGTACTGATGACCATGCTCATGCGCGGCAATTTTAAGCCAGAAACAGTAAATCCAATCACCAGGTTTTTCATTCGAATTTATGAACCAATAATTCACTGGGTCTTGAAATACCGGAAAATAACAATTGCGATCAACGTCATCGCATTGCTCGTCACCGTCCCGATGTTGCTCTCCATTGGATCGGAATTTATGCCTCCTTTGGATGAGGGTTCGTTATTGTATATGCCAGTGACTCTTCCTAATGCATCTGTTACGGAAGTAGCGAGAATCTTATCATTGCAGGATAAGATAATTCGAAGTGTCCCGGAAGTTCATCATGTCTTGGGAAAAGCCGGGCGCGCTGAAACGGCTACCGATAATGCTCCAATCAGTATGATTGAAACAATTATCATGCTCAAACCAAAGGAAGAGTGGCGACCTGGTATCACCAAGAAAGATATCATACAAGAGCTTGATGCCAAATTGCAGATTCCCGGTACACGGAATGGCTGGACGCAGCCGATCATCAACCGAATCAATATGCTCTCTACAGGTGTCCGAACTGATATTGGATTCAAGGTTTTTGGAGATAGGCTGGACACTTTGGAACATTACGCAATTAAGGCAGAACAAATTTTGAAGGATGTTCCAGGTGCGGCGGATATCGTTGCTGAACGAATTGGCAATGGATACTACGTAGACATTGCACCAAAGAAAGAGATGCTTGCAAGATATGGACTAAGCATCGGTGATCTTCAGGATATCATTGAAGTCGCCATCGGCGGACAGAACCTTGGCGTTGTATTAGAAGGAAGAATGCGGTTTCCAATTCGTTTACGGTATGAACGAGAATTCCGGGACAATATTGAAGAATTGAATAAGCTTTTTATTCCAGTTCGGTCAACGATGGCACAAACAGCAATGCCGACATCTTCCGGAATGGGACAAGCCAATACTAATTCATCTGGCTCCGGGATGTCAGCTATGGGATCTTCCCCCTCAATGCAAACGCAACAGCAACCGATTCAACAATCATCGTTTGCTTCTTCATCATTGATGAATCAATCGGGGCAAAATGAATTAACGTACGTGCCGCTCTCCGAACTGGCCGACGTTAATGTGAAAACCGGTCCGCCAATGATCAGCAGCGAAAACGGTCAGCTGCGTGCCATTGTCTATATGAATGTTCGCGGCAGAGATATGGGCAATACGATGGAAGAAGCAAAAGAAGCGATCAGCAAAAACTTGAAACTCCCACCGGGATACTCCTATACATGGAGCGGACAATATGAACACAAAGTACGTGCGCAAAAAACACTGACTTATATCATGCCCGTTGTGTTTTTGATCATTTTCGTCTTGCTCTATTTCACGTTCAAAGATTATGTGGAATCACTTGTTGTGATGCTGTCGGTTCCTTTCGCATTAATCGGCGGAGTGTATATGATCTACATACTCGGGTACAATTTATCCGTTGCCGTGTGGGTAGGTTTTATTGCCTTATATGGGATCGCGGTCGAAACAGGCGTGGTGATGGTCGTGTATCTCCATGAAGCATTGGATAAAAAAATTAGAGAGCACAAGCGCGGTGAACGAGGAGAAATTACCATAAAGGACATCTACGATGCTACCGTTGAAGGGGCTGTGTTACGACTTCGGCCAAAAATCATGACCGTCGCAACCAGCATGGCAGGGCTTATTCCAGTAATGTGGTCAACCGGCGCAGGTGCCGATGTTATGAAACCACTCACCGCTCCAATGATCGGTGGACTATTCACATCTGCTGTTCATGTTCTTGTCGTCACTCCTGTGTTATTCGTCATCATGAAAGAACGGGCTCTGAAACAAGGGAAGTTAGAAGTATCCAAAATGGCAGACTTTATTAAGGAAGGAGAATAATCATGTCCAACACATATCTATGGAGAATACTCCCCCTCCTTGTTGTCGTTGTGCTCGCACATTCACAATCAGTCGATTCGCTGGTTCAGGAGGCACTGAAGAATAATCCTCAACTAAAATCGTTTGAATATCAAATTCAGGCAACAGGCTTTCGTGCGAATGCCGCAGGAGCGCTTCCTGCGCCAACGCTGGGATTGGAATTCAGTCAAATCCCAACTAATAGCATCAATTTATTGAATGGTGCAACAGCCAACAACCTTTCAATGTCACAAATGTTCATGCTTGGTGGTAAACTTGCGGCTATGTCCGATGTAGAAAAGAAGCGGGGAAATGTGCTGGAACAGAATCGGGGTTCACTGGAAGTTCAACTCCGTGCAAAGATCAAAATGAATTATTTTCGTTTGTGGCTGTTAGACCGACAGATTGAAGTTCAGCAGCGCACGATCTCGCTCTTGGAAGAACTGGCAAAGAATATGGTGCCGCATGTTCAGACAAATAGAATGCGACAAGCCGATCTTCTTACTATTCAGGCCGAGGTTTCATCCGAGAAAGCAAGACTGATCAGCATGCAATCTGACCGAATAACTGTCCAAAACATAATCTATTCCCTGTTAGGTCGAGACGATTTCTCTATCGTGATTATCACAGACAGCTTGCTGATTACTCGTTCCACGAACATTTCTGAATTTCAACTTTCAGAAAAGGTGAAACGTGCCAATCCCTCACTGCTTGCAATGGATAAAATGAAAGAGATGAATGAATCGATGATCGTCTCTGCCGATAAGGATCTCATTCCCGATGTAATGGTTCAAGCGATGGTTATGCGAATGCCGAACGGAATGCTGCTTACCGGCGGTTCACGATCAGCATATGCCATTCAACAAAGCGCCATGGGAATGCCGATGCAAGAGACCGATTGGATGTATAGCATTATGGCGTCAATCACATTGCCGTTTGCCCCCTGGTCCGCAGAACGGTCAATCGGAAAAGCGGATGAAATGCGGGCGGCAAATTCCAGCATTGATGCTGAGAAGAATGCGATGCAGCGGGAGATGCTCACAACACTGCGCTCTGCAATTAATAAATTTCAAACTGCGGATTCGCTTTCTCAACAGTATTCTTCAACAATCATTCCGTTGATTCATGAAGCGGCAGAAGCACAAACAGTAGCGTATCAAACCGGACAGGTTCCGATATCGACCGTGCTTGATGCCCGCAGAATGGAATTAATGAAGCAGGATGACTATTTCATGTCGGTGATTGACCGGCAGATGGCACTCACAGAAATTGAAATGATGGTCGGAGCACCATTACAATAAATTATGAACTTACTTTTCAAGGTATCTACTATGAAAACATTATTCGTTACAGTTACAATCATTCTCGCTCTCCTTATTTCATCATGCGGGAAGTCCTCATCGTCTCATCAGGGACATGGAGATTCAACGGCAGCTTCTCAGACGGCAGATTATTATACATGCCCGATGCATCCACAGGTCAAATCAGATAAGCCGGGAGTCTGCCCAATTTGTCATATGGATCTTGTGAAAGCGAGCAACAGCCGTCAAATGGAGACATCTTCAGATGAGCCTATGGTTCCGCTGAACGACAGAGATCAGGTTTTGGCGAATGTCGCTACCGTCATCGCAGAATATGAATCAATCGAACATACCGTTCGGGCGTTTGGGACATTAGAAATCCCAGAACCTAACAAAACAATCATCAGCGCTCGTTTCAATGGCCGCATTGAGCGGTTATATGTTAATTCTGTTGGGGCAAAGGTCAAAAAAGGACAACCTCTCTTCGATGTATACAGTCCTGATATTATTCAGGCAGAAAACGAATACCGTCAGGCGATTACCAGCAGTTCCCCGACCAAAAACAATTTTGTGGCAATTGCTAAATCTAAACTCCTTCTCCTTGGATTGACCGAAGAGCAGATCAGCAATCTTGAGTCCCAAGATGTTGTACCGTTAGTATTGACGTATCATTCTCCTGCTTCCGGTATCATCATTGATAAAAAAATCGTTGAAGGGATTTATGTAAATGAAGGGACATCACTCTACGATGTATCCGATATCTCAACATTATGGAACATTGCTGAAGTGTATGAGAACGATGCAGCACATCTCCGCACCGGTGAACGCGCGACACTTTCCACCGCAACATATCCGGACAAGAAATTCAACGCTACCATCTCTTTGATCTATCCCGTCGTTAATTCCCAGACGCGAACAGTGAAGGTCCGTTTAACGGTAAACAATAGTAACGGACAATTAAAACCGAACATGTATACCGAAACATTGTTCCAGCGAAAACAAGGGAAAGCGCTCACAGTACCGGTCAGCGCAGTACTTATCACGGGCAAACGCAATCTGGTATATGTGAAAGCAGAACATGAGAATCATTTTGAGGCTCGTGAGATAGGAATTGGTACACGATTCAATGGTAAGTATGAAGTGACCTGGGGATTAATGGAGGGTGAGGAAGTTGTCAGTGAAGGGGGTTATCTCATTGACTCCGAAAGTCAGTTGAAAACCGGCGGCGGATCAGGGCACCAGCATGGCGGTTCGTCAGCCACTGAAACACCAAAAGAAAAACCGAGTGAGCAGCACAATCATTAATAACCAGAACACAAAGGAGCAATTATGAAAAATGTCAATGTATATATGGCAATTTGTATCGCCGCAATAGCTTCAAATTTGGTAACTGCGCAGGAGCATCCCTTTCACCAACCAAACTGGGGAAAGCGTATCGTTACAAATAATGTGGCAACAAATATATCGTCGCTGGATCTACTTCCGGAAAAACCGATGTCCAAGTCAAACGGTGCGCTACTTTTGAGAGGCAATTTCATTGAAAGTGGATTACAACAAAACAGTATCCCCGATATTCCACTATCAAAAATGAATTACCTGAAAAGCTTTCGTTCAGTAATATCATCTTCTTCCAATAACGGAAATGTATTACCACAAAGGCCGGCTTCAAAAAGAAATGGTTGATAATGAAACCGTATTTCATAGCTGCCCTTATCATCATCAGCGGACCTATTGCCGAAGGATGCAGCAATACATACACAATAAAGACAAGCGACAATTTTCCTGGTGAAATATTTGTCGTTCATACAGCCGGAACATCGCTTCAAGTGGGTATGCGTTTATCAGTGTTTCAAACACATAATCTCAAACCAACGCTTGCCTCTGGTCACCAGCATGGTAAATATGGACGGTGGGAACCTGTCCAACGCCTGCATCGTGAAAAGATTGGACTCGTGGAAATAATTGAAATCATTGATGATGGCCATGCTAAGGTTAGAATTGTATCAGGAAAGGCAGGAAATGATCTTGAAGCAGAACCAGCTGAAAACGAGAGGTGAATTATGATTTGCACTTCATGCGGTATCAATAATAAAGAAGATGCAACACGTTGTTATGGCTGCGGACTCCCGCTCGAACATGATAAGCATCAGACTGTATCACACAAAAAGAAAGGCCCGAAGGTTAAATCTCAGAAAACTCAAAAGAGATCATTTGATTCACGGTTGATTGTGCCTGTGGCATGTGGAGTTATTCTTTTGGTCGGAATGATCTTCCTCTTTATACCAAAAAGCTCACATTCGTCGCTTGTGACTCCGTTAGATCCAGCCAGCATCGGTCGATTGCAAGCGAAAGGGCTAACCGTAGCTTCCATGGACGATAAGAAAGATATCATCGCGCAATTCATTTGTCCGTGTGGAAAATGTAAGATTAAAGATGATCTCAAGGATTGTCATTGCAAACACCCCAAAGGTGCAGAGGAGGTAAAACAATATATCTACGAACGCATACAAGAGAACAAATACTCACCTATTCAAATCATAGAGATGGTCTCACAAAAATACGGAGGAAGAAAGATATGATAGAACAGAAAGCTGATGCATTTATTCCGGCGTTACGGTTTAACTTCCTCACTCCGTTTTACGATTGGGTGCTTCGAGTTGTTATGAGAGAAGCAGCGTATAAAGAGGCGCTCATGCAGCTGATCACTGTGAATCAAGGCGGAAGGATCTTAGATGCAGGATGCGGTACCGGTACACTGACAGTGATGATCAAGAAGCACTTTCCACAAATCGAAGTTGTGGGATTGGACGGGGATCGAAAGATCCTTCTAATCGCTAACTCTAAAGTTTTTCTCTCAGGCGATCTCATTCAACTTGATCACGGATTCGTCACAGCACTGCCATACAATAACTATTCTTTTGACGCATGTGTTTGCAGTCTCGTTATTCACCATCTCACAACGGAGAATAAGCAGAAAGCATTTCATGAATTCTACCGTATCCTAAAACCGGGAGGAAGACTATACATCGTCGATTTTTTCACCCCTCACAATATCTTCATGATGGCTGTTACTTTAATTACACAATTTTTTGAAGAGACGTATGACAATTTTCACGGCAAACTAAGAGAATACATCCCCACTGCGGGATTCAAAGAACTGGAAGTCCGTCAGAATTTCTGGACTCCGATTGGTACGGTTTCAATAATCACAGCTGTTAAACATTAACTCTATAAGGAGTAACACTATGAAACAAAAAACATTTTTTATTTTCACTGTCTGTTCATTGATCATTACAATGAACATTGTGACCGCACAAGAATCAAAGGGAAAGGCTTGCGCGGGCGGATGCTGTAAAGCTGACAAGATCACCCAAACCGAAGGAAGCGAAGCGATGGCAATGGCTGATGCTCAAGGGGAAAGCATGCAGGATCATAGCAGCCACAAACATGATGCTAAGGCGGCAGATTCCAGTGTGCAATCCAAAAAGGTTAAAGAAGTCATCTATTCGTGTCCCATGCATCCCGAAGTCACTTCAAACAAACCAGGTACTTGCCCAAAATGCAAAATGGATCTTGTTGCATCCAAGCAGGAGAAAAAATCATTAATGCGGCAAAAAATGGAAGCAATGAAAGATGGGAAATATAATTGCTGTATCGAAGAGCCATGTGATGAGTGTATAAAAGCTCACGGATCGTGCGATTGCAAAAAAGCAGTCAAAAATGATAAACCGGTGTGCAACGAGTGTTATGAAGGTTGGCAGAAAGGCCAAGGAGCAGTCTCCGGCAAAGAAGCGAAAGAGATTAAAAAGGGACACAAACATTAATCAACACACATATAAGGAATTTCTATGAATTCGTTCATCATAATCACTGTAGTATTCATTGGCACACTATTGTTAGGATGCAATGAACATGTCGCTGAAGACCATTCTATACATCCGGGGTCAAGCGCAATAGTTTCTACAGAAATTCCAGCAATATCCTACAATGCATTGTTTGTTGTCAACGGCAATAGTAATTCCATTTCGGTGATCAATACCGATTCGGCAAAAGTTGCCGCAACGATCAGTTTTACCAATGCTACATATCCTCACCACATCGGTATGAATTCAAGTCGTTCTAAGCTAGCGGTAGCCTTCCCTGGAAGCGATCTCAGCGAAGGGCATGGTGATGCACATGGCAGTCAGGGCTCTGTTGCCGTCATTGATGCACTCACTGGGAAAATGCTTGCTTCAAAAAAGCTAACATATCCTAATCACAATGCAATTTTTTCACTCGATGACACCGAAATTTGGACATCACAAACAACGACACTGGGGAAAGTGTTGATCCTGGATGCCGCGACACTGGAAGTTAAAAAAGAAATCTTGGTGGGCAAAGATCCTGCAGAAGTTACCTTTTCGTTTGATGGCAAATATGCTTTTGTTTGCAATGGCGGTGATAATTCTGTTTCAGTCATTGAAAGCACAACGAAGAATGTCGTCAAGACAATTCCAGTTGGAGCTAATCCCGTAGGAGCTTGGCAAGGAAAAAATAATATGATGTATGTAGATAATGAGACAGGCAAATCAATTTCGGTCATTGATGTTTCAACATTGTCGGTTGTCCGAACCTATCCACTTTCTTTTACTCCTGCAATGGCCTTACTTTCGCCGAATAACGAGCTGTGGGTAACCGATACTGAAAATGGTAAAGTTGTGTTCTTTGCTGTCGATTCTACTCAAAAGACAGGAGAGCTTACAGTCGCCGCCGGGGCGCATGCAATGGCGTTTTCTGGTGACGGAAAGTTTGCCTATATCACAAATCAAACCGCAGGAACCGTTTCAATAATATCAGTGGAAAACAAGAACACTATCACACAAATACCGGCTGGCGATAAACCAAATGGGTGTTTGTGGAGATCAAAATAATATTCATCATTAATAATTCAATAGTATCCTTAAGGAGGAAGCATATGAAATATCTTGTAGTTGTCATTAGTTCAGCGTTCATCATTGGTTGCGCCAGTGACGATATGACCACTGCTATGGATCCGGTGATCAGCAATTTTACTGTGATCCCATCAGACAATCAAACCAGTGTATCCACTTCCTCGGCGATCACACTGACGTTCGCAAAAGTAGTTGATCAAGGAGTGGTGGAGAAGAATTTTCGATTGATGAATGAACGTTCATATGCCGATTCGCTCTGTCCCGTGTCTTCAGCAATGAACCATGGACAAATGTCTATGTCGATGATGGACAGCATGAAGATGAATCATCTCGACAGCATCCATGCGTTAAAGGGAAAGTTTTATTGGAGCACAGATGGCAAGAGCTGCACGTTCAAACCCGATTCAACTCTTTATCCCGGTATGCAGCATATGATCCACTTGGGCGATGGGATGGTGCGGATGATGGAATCTTCAATGGGTTCCATGGGAATGATGGGCCGCAATGGCATGGGCTCAGGAATGGGAATGACATTTCACTTTACAACAGTCAGCAGCACATTGGGCGGCGGACATGATTCACATCATCCATAAGGAGTTTTTTAATGAAAAACATCGAATTGAAGTTGTCATTTTTAATTCTTGCACTATTAGGGCTGACATTTTCTTCGTGCATGCATGCCGTTATGATGGGAAGTCATGATAGCCATGAAGGAATGGAGTCGACAACTGTCACGAAAGAGGTCTCCAGCGGTGACTATACACTTGCAGTGACTATTCCACCAATGGAAACAAACAAAGATGTATCTATCTCGGTAAGTCTGAGATCGAAAAGCAGTATTCCTGATAGTGGTATTGTCCATTATATGATTACGAAATCTTCAATGGATGGAGCTTCTACCAGCCATAAACATGGTACGAAAGAGGATTCTGAAGAGTTCAAACCAATTCATCAGACGATTTCAATAATTAACGGTACGACCTCTTTTGCGCATAAACCCACAAGTACGGGGCAATTTACCCTTTCTGTTGAGACGACTGTCGATTCCGTAGTGCTATCAACAGAATTGAATTTCATGGTACACGAGAAAAAAGGGCACGGCATGATGGGGATGGGCGCAGATTGGGATTATCCTATTCTCGGAGTGCTGGCTATGGGCGCTATGATGATAACCATGTGGGCAGTTCGAGGTGGATTTTAAATACCCTGCTTAGTCGTTTTCGTGGGGTTCCTAAAGGCAGGACGGGAAGCTGAGTTTAGTTTCCCGTTTGCCTTTTTAAACTATACAGTTTTAGATATCTTATCCAATATTTTATGGCTATCTCCAAATTTGCATAATGCATCACAGTGCTCGCGCAGGTCATCGATCAGGATATATTGTATTTCAAGATTACCATTCTTAATTGAAGGACGGCCTAATTGAATGGTTACCTCCTTCTCTCTACTATTTGGTGCAATAATAAATAACTTTGCATTATGTGAAGGTAATGAGAACGAGAGATCGGATAACCGCAATATCCCGGAATAAATCGATGTGCTCTTTTCAACCTCAAATGCACAAACAATTCGATTCGATCCTTTTTCAAACCACACCACATCAATAAGACCGATTGTAGTAAATACGTCCTTGGGAATATCTTGGTGAGGAAATTCATCTATACAATGGTGAGTTAATTTTTGCCCTTTATAATTTCTTGAGCGGTCATTCGAAGCCACAATGACATCATACCCCAATGCGTTCCCAATTTTAATCAAATGAAATTGCATTTCAGTATGAACTTCATCCTCTTTTCTTTCTTCCACAACTACTTTCCGTCTTTTTTCAAACTGCTTTAATATTTTTGCAGTTTCGTCTTCCGACAGTTTTTGTTCATTCCGTAGTAATATATTTTTCATTCCAAGCTCAAACAACAAGCCCGCAAATGCTCCCAGATCATTGGATAGTTCGCTTTTGTATTCATTATTTTTCTGGATGATTACCTCTCGTATTTTTAGATATTCAGTCCAAGACCCAAGCTTTTTCTTATCATTGCATAAGATATTAAACCCATTAAGAATGGCGGTATTAAATGGTGGGAATATTGTAGGATGTATAAAATACAGTATG
>JABWAK010000019.1 GCA_013361065.1 Bacteroidota bacterium | reverse complement strand
CTCGAAGAAGCAGGTGGAGCAGTTTATCTCAGCAAACTATCGCAGAATATTCCTTCCGCAGCAAATATTGAATATCACGCAAAGATCATTCTTGAAAAACAAATTTTAAGAGGATTGATAACAAGTGCTCACGAAATTGCAAAAAATGCTTATGAAGGTTCTGCTGATGCTTTTGATATTCTTGATGATGCTGAACGAAGAATATTTGATATAACTGAAAGTCATCTCACAAAATCTTACCAGGGAATGGATAGAGCTGTAAGAGAAGCTATGGAATATATCGAAACCATTCACTCATCTACTCAGCAAAGATTTTCTGTGCCGACGGGTTTTTACGAACTTGATGAAATACTTGGCGGATTGCAAAAATCAGATCTAATAATTCTTGCTGCACGACCTTCGATTGGGAAAACAGCTTTGGCTTTGTCGATTGCAAGGAATGCTGCGATTGATCATAAAGTTCCGGTTGGGATTTTTAGTCTTGAAATGGCAACAATGCAATTAATTATCAGGATGATTTGTGCTGAAGCAAGAATAAATGCTCATCTTGTAAGAACAGGAAAACTTCCGCACTCAGAAGGTCCAAAGCTGAGCAAAACTGTACACAAGTTAACAGATGCACCTATTTATGTTGACGATACTCCTTCTTCAACTGTTCTTGAAATCAGAGCAAAAGCGAGAAGACTTAAATCTGAAAAAGGAATTGGACTGATCATTATTGATTATTTGCAGTTGATGACCGGACCGGCAAATGCTGAAACACGCGAAAGAGAAATTTCACATATTTCGCGCTCACTAAAAGCTTTGGCAAAAGAATTGAACATTCCGGTAATGGCACTCGCTCAGTTGAATAGAGCGGTTGAATCAAGATCTGATAAAAGACCACAACTTTCTGATTTGAGAGAATCTGGTTCAATTGAACAGGATGCTGATGTTGTTATGTTTCTGAATCGTCCGGAATATTATGGAATAGAAAAAGATGAAAACGGTGAATCTCTTGAAGGAGTTGCTGAAGTGATAGTCGGAAAGCAAAGAAATGGTCCGACCGGAATGGTTAAACTTGCTTTTGTTAAAGAGTATGCACGATTTGAGAATCTTGCTCACGCCCGTCAACTTGAAGAATTTGCCTCAATGCCCGCTGATGAAGATATCATCTGATTAATTAACAATTTACAATTAAGAATTAAAAATTGGTTCGAACTATATTTACATTTCTTCTCGTCATTTTTTCAATATCGTTTTCTTATTCACAACTTTTTTCTGAAGTTGATGTTGAAAAATGTGATTCAATATTTCAAATATCAGTTGATAAAAATCTTTCACAGAAACCTATTAATGAAGTTCTGGTTGAAATCGGGAAAAGTTTTATCGGAACCGATTATCTCGCTCACAGTCTGGAAAAAGATGGTGATGAACAGTTGGTTATTAATCTTTTTGGGCTTGATTGCACAACATTTGTTGAAAATGTATTAGCACTTTCCAGATGTGTTAAAGAAAAGCAAACATCTTTTGAAGATTATTCAGAAGAATTACAATTCATTCGCTACAGAGATGGAATAATTAATGGCTATCCTTCAAGATTGCATTATTTTTCTGATTGGATTTACAATAATGTTTCAAAAGGTATCGTTGAGGATATTACTGAACAGATTGTTGGAAAAGCAATTCAGTTTAAATTAAATTTTATGTCAACTCATCCTGAAAGCTATAAACAGTTGAATGAAAATCCTGATTTAATTCCTCAAATAAAAATTCAGGAAGAAGAAATTAGTTCAAGAATTTATTACTACATTCCAAAAGATGAAGTTGAATTAAAAGAAAAGTTTATTAATGAAGGCGATATTATTGCAATTACTACAACAGTTGAAGGTTTGGACATCGGTCATTTAGGTATTGCGGTGAAAATGGACGACGAAAGAATTCATTTGCTGCATGCACCAACTGTTAATACTAAAGTACACATCACAAAAGAACCGCTTTCCGATTATCTTATGAAATATAAAAGACATTCGGGTGTGATTGTATTGAAACCTCTGGAACCTTAGACCTTATCTTTTTTCAATTTGAAAAATTTCCCAAGTTTTGGATAAGGAATTGTCAAACTTCTTTCAACTTCTCTGCTTTCAATTATAGCTTGCTTGCGTGCTTTCAAAATATCATTTCTGGAAAGTATTCCAACAAGTTTCAATTCTGTAAAATTATTAACAAGCGGGATTGAATATACACCCGATTCAGCCATCAACTCAGCCGCTTCTCTGATACTGTTATCCCCAAGAAGAACAGTAAGCGGTTTAGTAATCAGGTTCTTTATTAATGTGTTTTCTTCTTCGTCTGGATTCATAATTTCTTCTCTTGTAACCACCCCTTTCACCATATTATTTGTACTTACTACTGGAAAAGTATGATGTTTTATTTTATCACTATTAGCTGACATCCAGTTCCTGATTTTGTAAAGAGGTTCATTTTCTTCGACCGTAATTACATTGCCGGTTGCAAACTTGTTAACCGATAACTGATCAAGATAATCAGCAATATATTCTGAAGGAACCTTCACACCTCTTTTTGCAATTTTTTCTGTCATTATTGTTTGTTTCATGAACAGAATCGAAATCAAATATGACGCACTACAACTTGCAAGTAAAGGTAAAATGGCAGATGGCTGAAGAGTTGTTTCAAATACAAATACAATTGAAGTAAAAATTGCTCTTGAAGAACCTGCAAAAATTGCTGCCATTCCGGCAAGTGCAGCCATCTTTGGATCTATGTCAAGATTTGGAAATAATAATAAAGCCAATGTTGAAATTGATGCGCCTAATCCTCCGCCAATTGTAAACAGCGGTGCAAGTGTTCCGCCGGAAGTACCGCTGCCAAGAGCAATTGTCCAGGAAATAAATTTAGCAATAAATAATATCACAAGAATTTGCCCGGTTACTTTTTGATCAAGAATATTTTCAATATTGTCATATCCAACACCGAGTGTAGCCGGAACGAAAAATCCGATAACGCCAACAGCAATTCCTCCAATTGCAGGCCACCACATCCAGTGAATAGGAATTTTCTCGAACCAGTGTTCAACTTTATAAACAGATTTTGTAATCAATATTGCTGCGATACCAAGTATAATTCCCAATCCGAAGTAAGAAATAATTGAAGCACCTGTTGGTGCTTGCAGATTTTCAATAAAAAACATTGGCTTGAATTCAGTAAAAAGTAAGTGTGTGCCGATTGCTGAAAGAGAAGAGAGAGTTACAGGAAGAAATGAAGCAGGCTTGAATTCAAATAATAATAATTCCATTGCTAAGAGTATTGCGGATAACGGACTTCCGAAAGTCGCGGTCATTCCTGCTGAAGCGCCACAAGCAAGAAGTATTTTTCTTTCCTGCGATGTCATAGAAAAAAATTGTGCAATCATCGATCCCATTGCACCACCGGTTGCAATGATTGGTCCTTCGGCTCCAAACGGTCCACCAGTTCCAATTGCGACTGCTGCTGATAATGGTTTGAGCAATGTTAGTTTGGGAGGAATTTTGCTTTTGTTTGTCAATACCTGTTCCATTGCTTCAGGAATTCCATGACCCCTGATTGCAGTCGAACCATACTTTGCCATAATTCCAACTATTAATCCCCCGATAACAGGAACTATAATAACGAACAGCCCAAGTTGGTTATATTTTGGTGAAGCAAAGTCAAAAGAAAATGTTCCATAAAAAGCAAGATTGGTAATTAAGCCGATTAGTGCTGTAAGGATTTGTGCGATCAAAGCTCCAATTATTCCAAGTATTATAGCAACAACAGATATCATCATTGATCTGTTGGTAAAATAGGATAATGGACTATGCACTTTTGATGAAGCCAGTGAGGGCTGCATTGAAGGTGCAACGAAAATAAATTTTTTATCTTCTGAGGGCAATTTGTAACCGAAGTATGTTTTGAATTCCTTAAAGGTATTGCTTTTTGAGCAATTAATCTATGTTAAAATTATTTTGTGATTATTTCATTAATATTTTCCTCAATTGATCGAGGTTTTAAATTTAATGAAATCAACTTATCAATATTCAAAGAAACATCTTCAACTTTAGGAAAGTTCGGAATTTCATCCATCGTAATTTTTTGCAGAAGGTTTTTATCGAGTCCGGCTAAGTCGCAAAGCATTTCTCCCATTTCAAATCTTGAAACTCTTTCAGTCCCACCTAAATTTATAGTTTCATTTATTAAATCCATTTTTACCAATTGTGCTATTATTAACGAAGCATCTGTGAGCGATATTGGAGTTCGAAGCTGATCTGTAAAAAGTTTAACGGGTTTCCTGTTTTTTAAGTCCACGTACATATTTTGAAAATGGCATTTAGAATGATTCAGTCCAAAACCATACAACAATGCAGTTCTTAAAATCAAATAGTTGTCCGTTGATTCTTTTACCTTCATTTCACCAACAAGCTTTGTCTCAGCGTATAAACTTGCGGGAATTAATTTTGCATCTTCCTTAAGAAAAGAACCTCTGTAGCCGGCGTAAACAAGATCGGTGGATATGTAAATCATTTTTGATTCATACTTCTCACACAGAATGGCGATGTTTTTTGTTGCGTTAACATTTGTGTCAAAATATTCTTTGGAAGTTTGATTTTCTTTCTGGACAGGGTTAGTGATTGCAGCAGAGTGTATAACAATATCCGGTTTAACATTTTCAAATAATTCTTTTAGTTCATCTTCATTTAATATATCAACAACCGAGAATGGAAAGTCCTTACAATTTCCCGGATTATTTTTAAATGTTGTGTGCAATTTACATTGGTTTGAAATAGTGAGATTAAGGAATTGACCGAGCAAACCACTTCCCCCGGTAATTAAAACTTTTTTCATTTGTTATACCGAATTTGTGACTTATTAAAAGACCAGACGATTAATAAATTTGTTAATAATTTTGAGAGCTATCATTCTTTGGATTTCCTAAAGCCCTTTGGTAAATTTATAAATTATTTAATGGAATTATATGTATAGAAAAATATTATTTGCCAGTCTTTTCCTTACAACTTCTTTCAGCTATGGTCAATCCGGACAGTTTTTTGATGCTCCTTTTGGTGGTGGAATTGGATATGTTCCTGCTTGGTACATCCCTAATATTAATCCGGTAAACGATCAGTTAAAACAAATTGGAATGGCGGAACTTTCAACTAGCGGATTTTATTCATCAGGAATTGCCGGATATCTTTACATTGGTTTTGTTAAAAATCTGAGAGTGGGAGGAATGGGTTATGGTGGTTCTAAATCAACATCAGAAACTGTCAATAATATAAACAGAGAAGTGGTTTATAGTTTGGGAGGTGGAGGAGTAACAGTTGAATACACACTCCCTTTCATAAAAGATATTGGGATTTCAGTTGGAACTGTAATTGGTGCAGGAAATTTAGAGATAGATGTGTACAGGAGTTCAGGTGAATTTTCATGGGCAGGGACCTGGGAAGAACTTTCTGATCCAAATTTTAATTCAAATAGTTACAATCAAAAATTAATGAACAGTTATTGGATGTTCACTCCAACAATAAATCTGGATTATCCTGTTTACAGATTTGTATCATTAAGACTTGGTGCAGGTTATCAAATAACATTCGCAGATGATTGGACGGCGAATAATGATCAAAGTGTTTCAGGAATTCCATCTGATTTAAACAGCAATTCATTTTTTATCCAGTCAGGAATATTTATAGGATTCTTTTCTTTTTAATATGAAGAATATCTTAGTTACCGGTGGTGCAGGATTTATAGGCAGCAATTTCATTAATCACATCTTAAAAAATCGCAGCGATATTTTTATAGTCAATCTCGATAAGCTTACCTATGCCGGTAATCTTAATAATTTAAAAGATGTTGAAAATCATCAGAACTATTTTTTTGTTAAAGGTGATATAGTAAATGATGAACTGGTTAACTACCTTTTTCAGAAATATGAGATCACTCATGTAATAAACTTTGCTGCAGAATCGCATGTGGATAGAAGTATCCTTGGCTCAGAAGTTTTTTTCAGAACAAATGTACTTGGTACAAATGTTCTGCTTGAAAATGCAAAAAGATTTGGCGTAGAAAAGTTTGTCCAAATTTCAACTGATGAAGTATATGGCAGTCTTGGTCCTGTAGGAGAATTTGAAGAAACAACCCCGCTGCAACCGAACAGTCCGTATGCCGCAAGTAAAGCTGCAGCAGATATGATGGCGCTCGCATTTTATCACACTTATCATGTGCCGGTAGTAATAACCAGATGCTCAAATAATTACGGATTGTATCAGTTCCCTGAAAAGCTGATTCCGTTGATGATCATTAATGCTATGAATAATAAAAAACTTCCGGTATATGGAGATGGATTAAATGTGCGGGATTGGATTTACGTAATCGATCATAACAAAGCTGTTGAGATGGTATTGGAGAAAGGAAAAGTTGGTGAAGTTTATAATATTGGTGCGAGTACTGAAAAACCAAACATTGAAATTGTGAAGTTGATTTTAAAACAACTTGGGAAATCAGATAAGTTGATTGAATACGTGAAGGACAGACCCGGACACGATAGAAGATATGCCATCAATTCATCAAAAATAAAAAATGAACTTGCCTGGCAGCCACAATATTCGTTTGAATCTGCCATTAAGAACACTATTAATTGGTATTTAGAAAACGAAAATTGGTGGAAAGAAATAATTTCCGGTGATTATCAAAACTATTACAAATTACAATATTCTTCCAGATCAAATTGAGGACAATGAGGTTTATTAAAATGAAAATAACAATTTTATTCTTTGTCTTAACATTATTTATTTCGACAACTTATCCTCAATTTACTCAGGATACACGAACGAGCAGTGATTTACTTGGTGCAGGTAAGATAAGTGTAACAATCGGCGGAACTTTCCCGATAAATGGAACTTTCCCGGCTCTGATTACTGACAGGGTTGATGAATTCATAACAAGAATGTATGCGGAGGCAGTTGACTTAACCCTAAGAATTAATTCCGATCCTGAGATTTACAGAAAATTAATGCAGGAACTTTCGAACTATGCATTACGGGGAATAAAACTTAAACGTGCATCAGGTGAAGAAATAAATGTTGATCTTCAGAAATTCAGATTGAATGGGGATTTTTTAAACAATCCTTATTTAAAGAATGACGATGTAATTGTTTTTCCTGCAAATGATATTTCCAGGAATTTCTTTTCTGTTTCAGGAGTTGTTAATAATCCAGGTACATTTCTGTTTGTTGAAGGTGATAAATTAGGTGACGCACTTGAACTTGTTGATGGGATGAATCCGGCGTACGAAAATGTTGATAGTTTAGAATTATCCAGGCTTTCATACGATGGTCAGACACAGACAATAACAAGAATGAAAATTGATAAAGAATTTCCGATCCAGCGTGGTGACCGATTCAGGTTCATCGCTCCAGAAACTCAGCGAAAAAATTATGCCGTTACGGTAATTGGTGAAGTAAGTATGCCGGGAGTTGTTCCCATAACAAAAAACAACACAACACTTTTTGAAGTATTAAAATCATGTGGCTGGTTCACACCGGAAGCTTCATTAAAAAGAGCCAGAGTGTATTCATCAAATAGTCTTTCGAAACTGTTGGAAAACCAGTACAATATAAAATTAGATGACCAGCCTGACCTTGAAGATCCAAAATACCGCAATATGATTTTAAATTTGGAATTAGCATTAATGTATCGAATGTCAAACGTAGTTACAGATGATACTAACTACTTTAATCTTGAAAACCAATTACGAGTATTAATTGACGGAAGTTCCTTGGATTTTCGTAAGATCAAAGACCCTGAATCAGATATTGCAAAATATATTCTTCAGTCCGGAGACGTAATTATCATACCACCTCTTCAAAATTCAGTTTATGTATTTGGTCAAGTGCTTAGACCAGGACATGTAACTTTTATTGAAGGTAAAGGCTACGACTATTATGTGAATGAAGCCAGTGGACTTGGTGAGCTTGCGGAGGACGATGAAATTATGGTAATCAAAGGAGGATCAAGGGCTTGGATTTCACCTATAAGAGAGGAAGTAACAATTGAAGAAGGCGATTACATTTATGTACCGAAGGAAGATCTGAGAACTCTGAGATCATATATACTTGAATACTCAGTTTATTTGAGCTTACTAGCTAGTATAGCGGCAATACTACTTTCGATTGTAACAATTAGTAATAATTAGTCTGACTTGACTTTGATCGATTAAAGAATATATTTGGAAGCCTTATTTGAATGTTCTTTACTAAAGATGTCCCTATGTTAATCAATCGATCCGGTTAAAATAATTCTCATACCTATTTGACTTTATTAACTAAAGAGATTAAATTTACAGCCCTTCATTTTTGAAGGTTTTTATTTTGTTCTTTGAAAGAGTGAGTGCGTTTAATCTGTTAATTAAACGGTTTCAACAAAGCGTACAAATACACGCCAGATTACACAAGTATTAAACTCTACTACGGAGAGTTTGATCCTGGCTCAGGACGAACGCTGGCGGCGTGCTTAACACATGCAAGTCTACGAGAATAAGGTAGCAATATCTTTAGTAAAGTGGCGCACGGGTGAGTAACACGTAAGTAACCTACCTTTAGATTTGGAATAACCCCGAGAAATCGGGGCTAATACCGAATGATGCAGCGGCACCTCATGGTGATGTTGTTAAAGTCTATATGACGTCTAAAGATGACGATCAGTAGCTGGTCTGAGAGGATGATCAGCCACACTGGAACTGAGACACGGTCCAGACTCCTACGGGAGGCAGCAGTGAGGAATATTGGGCAATGCCCGAAAGGGTGACCCAGCAACGCCGCGTGGAGGATGAATGCCGTAAGGTTGTAAACTCCTGTTAGAGGGGAAGAAAAATCTCGATCAAATCGGGAACTGACTGTACCCTCAGAGAAAGCCCCGGCTAACTACGTGCCAGCAGCCGCGGTAATACGTAGGGGGCAAGCGTTGTCCGGATTCACTGGGTGTAAAGGGCGCGCAGGCGGGTTAGCAAGTCAGAGGTGAAATCCTACAGCTTAACTGTAGAACTGCCTTTGAGACTGCTAATCTTGAGTACGGAAGAGAGAGATGGAATTCCAGGTGTAGTGGTGAAATACGTAGATATCTGGAAGAACACCAGTGGCGAAGGCGGTCTCTTGGTCCTATACTGACGCTAAGGCGCGAAAGCGTGGGGAGCAAACAGGATTAGATACCCTGGTAGTCCACGCTGTAAACGATGAATACTAGGTGTCGGATCGAAAGGTTCGGTACCGAAGCTAACGCATTAAGTATTCCACCTGGGGAGTACGATCGCAAGGTTGAAACGCAAGGTTGAAACTCAAAGGAATTGACGGGGGCCCGCACAAGCAGTGGAGCATGTGGTTTAATTCGATGCAACGCGAAGAACCTTACCTAGGCTTGAAATGCAATAGACCGGGTATGAAAGTACCTTTCCCTTCGGGGCTGTTGTACAGGTGCTGCATGGCTGTCGTCAGCTCGTGCCGTGAGGTGTTGGGTTAAGTCCCGCAACGAGCGCAACCCCTACCATTAGTTGCCATCAGGTAATGCTGAGCACTCTAATGGGACTGCCTACGCAAGTAGTGAGGAAGGTGGGGATGACGTCAAGTCCGCATGGCCCTTACGCTTAGGGCTACACACGTGCTACAATGGATACAACAACGGGCAGCGAAACCGCGAGGTGGAGCCAATCCCTAAAAAGTATCCTCAGTTCGGATTGGAGTCTGCAACTCGACTCCATGAAGTTGGAATTGCTAGTAATCGCGGATCAGCACGCCGCGGTGAATACGTTCCCGGGCCTTGTACACACCGCCCGTCAAGCCATGGAAGCCGGGGGTACCCAAAGCCAGTGTCCTAACCGCAAGGAGGGAACTGTTTAAGGTAAAACCGGTGACTGGGGCTAAGTCGTAACAAGGTAGCCGTACCGGAAGGTGCGGCTGGATCACCTCCTTTCTAAGAGTAATCCGGAACCGAAATTGACACTTACGACTCACTCTTTTATTTTTTTGTTCTTTTATTAGTGATGCTCAGGCCACAAATTCATTTCGATAAAATCGGAATGAATTTTTGTTGTCTAAGAAAATCAATGGGCCTGTAGCTCAGATGGTTAGAGCGCACGCCTGATAAGCGTGAGGTCAGTAGTTCAACTCTACTCAGGCCCACAAACTGGGTGTGTTTATAATAACTATCACCCCAAAAAACTTTGAGTAGTTTTTGGGGCTATAGCTCAACTGGGAGAGCGCCGCCCTTGCAAGGCGGAGGTTATCGGTTCGATCCCGATTAGCTCCACAAAGGTTAATTCCTGAAAATTGTTCTTTGAAAGATTGGAAGAGTAAAAATTAATTTCGAGATATTCGGAAAAAATTTTACTGAGCTTGTAAAAAATATAGAGAATGCGAAATCTATCTGTTTATAAAAATTTTTGGTTAAGTTATTAAGGGCACACGGTGAATGCCTTGGTACGGATAGGCGATGAAGGACGCGACTACCTGCGATAAGCCACGGATAGGTGGAAATAACCTAAGACCCGTGGATTTCCGAATGGGGCAACCCATCCCGAGTAATGTTGGGATATCTGCAACTGAATCCATAGGTTGTACGAAGCTAACCCGGGGAACTGAAACATCTAAGTACCCGGTGGAAGAAAAAACAATAGTGATTTCCTTAGTAGTGGCGAGCGAAAAGGAAATAGCCTAAACTGTATGACGTGTTAAAGGTGGTAACCCTTGCGTCAACAGAGTTGTGGGACTTGTTCAGGCTGAATTACCAATAAGCCGAAGAGTCAAAAATTATATTGCTAGCTGAAAGTTCTGGAAAGTTCTACCATAGAAGGTGATAGTCCTGTAAGCGAAAGTAATATAACTCTTTGGAACAAGATCCCAAGTACCGCGAAATAAGTGGAAGTTTGTGGGAATCTGCCAGAACCATCTGGTAAGGCTAAATACTCATCCGTAACCGATAGTGAACAAGTACCGTGAGGGAAAGGTGAAAAGAACTCCTTGTAGGAGAGTGAAATAGTACCTGAACCCGTGTGCTTACAAACGGTTGGAGTCCCGATTTATCGGGATGACAGCGTGCCTTTTGGATAATGAGCCAACGAGTTACTCGTATGTTGCAAGGTTAATTCCCTAAGGGAAGCAGCCACAGCGAAAGCGAGTCCTAATCGGGCGATTGAAGTAACATGCGGTAGACGCGAAACCGGGTGATCTACCCTTGTCCAGGATGAAGTGAGGGTAAAACCTCATGGAGGTCCGAACTATTGCGGGTTGAAAACTGCTTGGATGAGATGAGGGTAGGGGTGAAAGGCCAATCAAACTCGGAAATAGCTCGTATTCCTCGAAATAGCTTTAGGGCTAGCCTCGATTAATAGTATGCGGGAGGTAGAGCACTGATTGGGCTAGGGCTGTCACAACGGTACCAAACCCAGACAAACTCCGAATGCCCGTCATATGTTTTTCGGGAGTCAGGCTGTGAGGGATAAGCTTCACGGCCAAGAGGGGAACAACCCAGACCACCAACTAAGGTCCCTAAATAATAGTTAACAGAGAAAGGATGTTAAGTTGCTTAGACAACTAGGATGTTGGCTTAGAAGCAGCCATTCATTTAAAGAGTGCGTAATAGCTCACTAGTCAAGCGACTTAGCGTCGACAATACACGGGACTTAAACTATTTACCGAAGTTGTGGATCCGGCATTAGCCGGGTGGTAGAGGAACATTCTATATGCATCGAAGGTTAACTGCGAGGTTAACTGGAGCGTATAGAAAAGCAAATGTTGGCATTAGTAACGATAATCTCGGTGCAAAACCGAGACGCCGAAAATCTAAGGTTTCCTGAGCAATGTTAGTCATCTCAGGGTTAGTCGGATCCTAAGCTGAGGCTGAAAGGCGTAGGTGATGGCAAACAGGTTAATATTCCTGTACCTGGTGAATTTCGTTTGACCGTAAGGAGAGACGCAGGAGTGAAGATCAGCCATCTGTTGGATTAGATGGTCTAAGCATGTAGGCTGAAAGCGTTGGCAAATCCGCGCTTTCTTAAGGCTGAGATGCGAACGGGAGTCCTTTGGACGCAAACTGATCGTAATCATACTGCCGAGAAAATCTTCGTACGGGAGAAATTTATCAGTCCGTACCGCAAACCGACACAGGTAGATGGGATGAGTATTCTAAGGCGCTCGAGTGAGCCGTGGTTAAGGAACTCGGCAAATTAACCCCGTAACTTCGGGAGAAGGGGTGCCTCTTGTAAGTGATGTCCTTCGCGGGCATAGCTGAAAGAGGCCGCAGTGAAATGGCCCAAGCGACTGTTTAACAAAAACACATGTCTCTGCGAAGTCAATCAAGACGATGTATAGGGACTGACACCTGCCGAAGCCCCAGTAAACGGCGGCCGTAACTATAACGGTCCTAAGGTAGCGAAATTCCTTGTCGGGTAAGTTCCGACCTGCACGAATGGTGTAACGACTTGGTCACTGTCTCAACCACGGGCTCGGTGAACTTGTGGTACCGGTGAAGACGCCGGTTACCCGCATATGGACGGAAAGACCCTATGCACCTTTACTGCACCCTATTATTGGGTTCGGACAAAGCATGTGTAGCATAGGTGGGAGACTGTGAAGTCGGGGCGCTAGCTTCGATGGAGTCAGCAGTGAAATACCACCCTTGCTTTGTTGGAATTCTAACCTAGTACCGTAATCCGGTACAGGAACAGTGATAGGCGGGTAGTTTGACTGGGGCGGTCGCCTCCTAAATTGTAACGGAGGCTCTCAATGGTTCCCTCAGCACGGTTGGTAATCGTGCGGCGAGTGTAAAAGCACAAGGGAGCTTGACTGCGAGACGGACAAGTCGAGCAGGTACGAAAGTAGGATTTAGTGATCCGTTGGTTCCGAGTGGAAGGGCCAACGCTCAAAGGATAAAAGGTACGCTAGGGATAACAGGCTGATCTTGCCCAAGAGTTCATATCGACGGCAAGGTTTGGCACCTCGATGTCGGTTCATCGCTTCATCGCATCCTGGGGCTGGAGAAGGTCCCAAGGGTTTGGCTGTTCGCCAATTAAAGCGGTACGTGAACTGGGTTCAGAACGTCGTGAGACAGTTCGGTCCCTATCCTATGCGGGCGCAGGAAATTTGAGGAGTCTCGTTCTTAGTACGAGAGGACCGGAATGAACGGACCGACGGTGAATCTGTTGTCACGCCAGTGGCATTGCAGAGTAGCCACGTCCGGATGGGATAAGCACTGAAAGCATCTAAGTGCGAAACCCGCTCCAAGATAAGATTTCCCTGGGGCTCGTCCCCCTAAAGAATCCAAGGAGATGACTTGGTTGATAGGCTACAGATATAAACGCAGTAATGCGTGAGTCGAGTAGTACTAATAATTCGTGAGACTTGCCAATTCTTTTTTGAATGCATATATACGGTGCATCAATAAACTTGTAAGATCAACATATGCGCTTCTATTCAGTTTGAATTTAAAATTCAGGTGTTTTTGTCGCGGGTGTTACACCTCTTCCCATTCCGAACAGAGAAGTTAAGCCCCGCTGAGCCGATGGTACTGCATGGGTAACTGTGTGGGAGAGTAGGTCGATGCCTGATTTTCATTGAATCCCGTCCGCGCAAGCGTGGCGGGATTTTTTTTTGCCGGCGTTGAATGCGGTTTCGTCTTTCAATGAAGCGGAGAAATCCGTATCTTCAACGCAGTCACCCATTTCTGAGTCGTTCACCATGAAAGTTCTGATCACCGGTATCGGCGGTTTCGCCGGAAGCCATCTTGCCGATCACATCGTTCGCAGCACGGATGCGTCCGTGTACGGCATCCTGCGCGATACGGAGAAGGATGAGAACCTGAAGCAGCTGGGCGATGCCGTGCAGCTGAGCACGTGCGAGATCACCGATTTCCAATCCGTGTTCAAAGTGATCAAAGAGGTCCGGCCCGACATCATCTTCCATGTTGCCGGACAGGCCTTCGTCCCGAGTTCGTTCGAACACGCTGCGGAGACCTTCAAGACAAATGTGATCGGCACCATCAACATCTTCGAAGCGGTGAAGGCGTGCGAGATCGCACCGCGGATCATCGTCGTGACATCCGGCGAGGTGTATGGTGAGACGTTCGGTTTGCCTTCCCTGCATACGGAGGCGTCGATCCCGCAGCCGGTGAATCCGTACGCTGCCAGCAAGACGAGCGTGGATTACATCGCGCAGACCTATAAGAAGTACGAAGGACTGAACATCGTCATCGCCCGTCCGTTCAATCATACCGGTCCCCGCCAGAAACCGAATTTCGTCTGCTCCTCAATCGCCAAACAGATCGTCGCCTTCCAGAAAGCGAAACAGCCGATCGTTCTACGTGTCGGCAACATCAAAGCACGTCGTGACTTCACCGATGTACGGGATATCGCACGGGGATACTGGCAGCTCGCCCAGACGGACAACTCACAACAATTCATCTTCAATCTGTGCGCCGGAACGAGCCACTCCATCGAGGAGATCATCCGGATGTACGAAACGATCGTCGGCGCACGCTTTGAACTCATTGTGGAGCCCAAACGCCTGCGCGGCTACGATATCCAGCTCCTGGCAGGGGACCCCGGCGCGATCCGCCGTGCGACCGGCTGGAAAGCGGAGATCCCGCTGCAACAGACATTGACCGACCTCCTTGACTATTGGAATCATAGGGAATTATAAAATGACAAAAAAAGCACTCATCACCGGGATCACAGGCCAGGACGGATCGTACCTTGCCGAATTGCTGCTCGAGAAGGGGTACGAAGTACACGGTATGATCCGCCGCAGCAGCTCCTTCAATACCGGGCGGATCGACCATCTGTACAGCAATCCGAAATATGCGGGGTCGAAATTCTTCCTGCATTATGGGGATGTGACGGACACGAGCAACATCAACCGGTTGTTGGAAAAGATCGCACCGCACGAGGTGTACAATCTCGCCGCACAGAGCCATGTGAAGGTCTCCTTCGAAGTGCCGGAGTACACCGCCGAGGTCGATGCGGTCGGCACGCTGCGGTTCCTGGATGCGATCCGCGAGACCGGCATCACCACGAAGTTCTATCAGGCCTCCACCAGCGAACTGTACGGCAAGGTGCAGGAGATCCCGCAGACGGAAAAGACGCCGTTCTATCCCCGCAGCCCGTACGGCGTGGCGAAACTGTACGGATACTGGATCATTGTGAATTACCGCGAAGCATACGACCTGTTCGCATGCAACGGTATCCTGTTCAATCATGAGTCGCCGCGCCGCGGCGAGACCTTCGTGACTCGCAAGATCACGATGGCGGCGGCGAAGATCACGCTGGGGCTGCAGGACCGGCTGACGCTGGGGAACCTGAACTCGAAGCGTGACTGGGGTTATGCGCCGGAGTATGTGGAAGGGATGTGGCGGATGCTGCAGCAGGAAACGCCGGAGGATTTCGTGCTGGCGACCGGGGAGACCCATGAGGTCCGGAAGTTCGTCGACGCAGCATTCGGCGAGCTGGGGACGCAGCTCCAGTGGGAAGGGGAAGGGGAGAACGAGAAAGGGATCGATGTGAAGACGGGAAAGGTGCTGGTGGCGGTCGATCCGAAGTACTATCGTCCGACGGAAGTGGACCTGCTGATCGGCGATGCGACCAAAGCGAAGCAGAAGCTCGGCTGGGAAGCAACGACGAAGTTCGCGGACCTTGCCCGGCTGATGGCGAAAGCGGATTATGAACTGGTGAAGAAGCGGGGCTATTGATTTGGAAAAGAACGCAAAGATCTATGTTGCCGGACACCGGGGCCTCGTCGGTTCTGCGATCGTCCGATTGCTGCAACAGCAGGGCTATACCAACCTTGTCTACCGGACCCATGCCGAGCTTGACCTGACGGACCAGACGGCCGTGCGTTCCTTCTTCGAGCAGGAGCGGCCGCAGTATGTGTTCCTGGCGGCGGCGAAGGTCGGAGGGATCCACGCCAACAATACCTATCCGGCAGAGTTCATCTATCAGAACCTGGCAGTGCAGAACAATGTGATCCACTTCTCCTACCAGACCGGTGTGAAGAAGCTCTGTTTCCTCGGCAGTTCCTGCATCTATCCGAAGATGGCGCCGCAGCCGATGAAAGAGGAATACCTGCTGGACGGCAAACTCGAACCGACCAACGAACCGTACGCCATCGCCAAGATCGCCGGTATCGAGATGGCCCGTTCCTACAACCGTCAATACGGCACCGATTACATCTCAGTGATGCCGACGAATCTGTACGGCCCGAACGACAATTTCGACCTGCAGAACTCCCATGTGCTTCCGGCGCTCATCCGTAAGTTCGTCGAAGCGAAGGAGCAGCATGCACCTTCTGTTGTACTGTGGGGTTCCGGACGTCCGAAACGGGAGTTCCTGTACGTTGATGATATGGCGGATGCCTGCATCTTCCTGATGCAGAACTACAGCGGGAATGACTTCTTCAACATCGGTACCGGAGAGGATGTGACCATTCTGGAGGTCGCAGAGAAGATCAAAGCGATCGTCGGGTTCAACGGCGCGCTGGAGTTCGATGCCTCGAAGCCGGACGGGACCCCCCGCAAACTGCTGGATGTCTCACGGATCAACGCGCTTGGATGGAAGGCAAAAGTGCCGCTCGAGCAGGGATTGAAACTGGCGATCGACTGGTACGTCCGCAACCGGTAAGTAAAAGCAGTGAGAAAGTCCACAAAAGCCTGTTGAACTCCTGCTGAAAAAGCAGTATATTTGTTTGTGCGGAGTGAATGTGTGGAAGAGTATCCCGTTATGTTCGGTCCTTTGACGGGATATGGTCCTCAGATCGTACGTTACATATTGGGGCTGTAGCTCAGTTTGGGAGAGCGATTCGTTCGCAACGAATAGGTCGTCGGTTCGATCCCGATCAGCTCCACAATGTGCGGTGAGCATGCAGCATTCCGTCTCGCATTGTCACAATGTCCCTCTGAAATACCGCTGTACATAGGTTTCAAAAGAATTGCCAAGCCCTGTACAACTTTATGTTGGACAACCCTGCCAGGTCCGGAAGGAAGCAACAGCCTCCAAAGCAGAGTGTGATACAGTAAGCTTGGCATTTTTATTTCCCCGCCGATTCCGAATCTTACCTTGCACGCCACACTATCTTTTCGTAAATTTCAAGTAATTTGTGAGCAAAAAGCAGTAATTATCATATAATTTACTGCTTCGTGTCCCTGGTTGGATCTGCTATTATAGTGCGAAGGCAGCTTCAGTGTCCATCCCAAAACGTGGGATGTATTTTATCATCAAGTAACTCGACGAGTCCATAGTGATTGGTTGCAGGTGTGAAAGGTTGTTGTACGAATGAAAAAAGAAATTTTGATCAACACGGTCGGTAACGAGATCCGTATCGCTATCACCGAAGAAGGGCGTTTGGCGGAATTATTCGTTGAAACCCCTGAAAAAGAACGGATGGTGGGGGATATCTATTTCGGGAAAGTGGCCAAAGTGATGCCGGGGATCCAGGCGGCATTCGTGGATATCGGACTGCCGCAGGATGCTTTCCTTCATTTCTCCGATGTGAGCGATGTTCAGGATGAATACAATGCCATGCTGGACGATGACGATGAGGATGATGAGGAAGGGGATGAAGAGTCGGATGCTCCCCGCCAGCCGAAGCCGAAACAGGAACGCAAACCCCGGGAGGAACGCCGGAAGCAGGTGAACCTGCAAAAGGGGCAGGAGATCATCGTCCAGGTCACCAAAGAACCGGTCGGGAAAAAGGGTGTCCGGGTGACATCGCAGGTGTCGCTGCCGGGCCGGTTCCTGGTGCTGCTGCCGTTCGACGGGAAGGTCGGGATCTCCAAGAAGATCTCCAGTTTCAAGGAACGCCGCCGTCTGCGCCGGCTGGTCCGGAGCATCCTGCCGCAGGGATTCGGCGTGATCGTCCGTACCAATGCGGAGAATCAGGATGAAAAACTCTTCTTGAACGATCTGGAGTCGCTGCTCGCCTCCTGGCGTGACATCGAAAAGAGTGCGAAAGAGGAGCAGCCGCCGGCCCTCATCTACAAGGATATGGCGACCACCTCCAGCGTGATCCGCGACCTGTTCAGTGATCAGGTGGAGCGTGTGGTGACCGATGACAAGCGGCTGTTCAAGGAGATCAAAGGATATGTGAAGGTCTTCTCGCCGGAGATGGCGGACCGTGTGGAGTACTACGGGAAACGGGAACCGATCTTCGATTCATTCGGTATCGAGAAGGAGATCCAGACGCTGCTCGTCCGGAAGGTGTGGCTGAAACACGGCGGATACATCATCGTGGAGCAGACCGAGGCGATGGTGGTGATCGATGTGAACAGCGGCCGGTATGCGGCGAGCAAGGAGCAGGAGGAGAACTCGCTGCGGACCAATCTGGAAGCGGCGCGGGAGATCTGCCGTCAGATCCGTCTGCGCGACCTGGGCGGCATCATCGTGATCGACTTCATCGACATGCTCGATGACCGGAACAAGAAGAAGGTGTACGATGAGGTGAAGAAGGAGTTCAAGCGCGACCGGTCCAAGCATACCATCCTGCCGCTGACCGATTTCTGCCTGATGCAGATCACCCGTCAGCGACAGCGTCAGAGCATCATCCATAGTTTCACGGAGCCCTGCCCGGTCTGCGGCGGCACCGGTACCATCCAGTCCAAAACGACCATCCTGAGCCACATCGAACGCTGGCTGCGCCGGTACCGTGCGGAAGGGAACGAGCTGCGCATCCATCTGCGCGTCCATCCCGGCATGGCGGAGTACATCACCATCGGCTTCTTCAGCCGGTTGTGGCAGCTGCGCATCAATTCCATGAAGTGGGTCACGATCGAAGCGGACAAGTCGCTGCCGATCGATGAGTTCCGCTTCGTCTCGGTGAAGCAGGACAAGGACATCACATCGGAATTCTTAAACTAGGAGTGTGGCATGAAATTCTTCATCGACACGGCGAATCTTGCCGAGATCAAAGAAGCGAACGACCTGGGTGTGCTGGACGGGGTCACCACCAATCCTTCGCTGGTGGCGAAGGAAGGGAAGGAATTCTTCCCGCTGCTGAAGGAGATCTGTTCCGTGGTGAACGGACCGATCAGCGCTGAAGTGGTCTCGACCGACCTTGCCGGCATGCTGAAGGAAGGGAAGGAACTGGCGAAGATCCATGATAACATCGTGGTGAAACTGCCGCTGATCAAGGACGGACTGAAAGCAGCGAAGGCGTTCCATTCCGAAGGGATCAGGACGAACGTGACGCTCTGCTTCTCCGCGAACCAGGCGTTGCTGGCCGCCAAGGCCGGTGCGACCTATGTGAGTCCGTTCGTCGGCCGGCTGGATGATATCAGCACCGACGGCATGCAGCTGATCGAGCAGATCGTGACCATCTACAACAACTACGGATTCGAGACGGAGGTCCTGGTGGCGAGCGTGCGGCATCCGATCCATGTGATGCAGGCAGCGCTGATGGGTGCCCACGTCTGCACGATGCCGTTCAAAGTGATCGACCAGCTGGTGAAGCATCCGTTGACCGACAGCGGTCTGGAGAAGTTCCTGGCCGACTGGAACAAAGGACAGAAGAAATGAAACGGACCCCATTCTTCGAACAGCACCGTCAGGCAGGCGCCAAGATCGTCCCGTTCGGCGGATTCGAGATGCCGGTGCAGTATGCCGGGATCATGGAAGAGCATAAGACGGTCCGCACGGCCGTGGGTGTCTTCGACGTGTCGCATATGGGGGAGTTCTTCGCGCAGGGTCCGAATGCGCTCTCTTTTCTGCAGTCCATCACCGTGAACGACGTGTCGAAACTGACGCCGGGGAAGGCGCAGTACTCCGCGATGTGCTACGAGGACGGCGGCATCGTCGATGACCTGCTGGTGTATATGCTGGCCGACCAATCCTACATGATCGTGGTGAATGCCGCGAACATTGATAAGGACTGGGCCTGGATGCAGCAGCACTGTCCCGCCGGTGTTACGTTCGTGAACAACAGTGATGAGACCGCGCTGCTGGCAGTGCAGGGACCGAGTTCCCTCGCCACGATGCAGAAGCTGACCTCCGTGGACCTGTCAGTGATCCCGTACTACGGTTTCGTGCGCGGAACACTGGCCGGTGTGGAGATGACCATCTCGCGCACCGGGTACACGGGCGAGCTCGGTTTCGAGATCTACTTCGGCGTGGAACATGCGTCAAAGGTCTGGGATGCGGTGTTCGATGCGGGCAAGGAGTTCTCCATCGCTCCGATCGGTCTCGGCGCACGCGATACGCTGCGGCTGGAGATGGGATACTGTCTGTACGGGAACGATATCGACCAGACCACGAACCCGATCGAAGGGGGACTGGGCTGGATCACGAAGCTTGCCAAGGGTGATTTCATCGGCAAGCCGGTGCTCGAACGGTGCAAGGCGGATGGACCGAAACGGAAACTGGTGGGGATGATGCTGCAGGAGAAGGCAGTGCCGCGGCACGGATATCCGCTGCTGGTGAACGGGAAGCCGACCGGCGTGGTGACAAGCGGGACCTTCTCGCCGTCGCTGGAAAAGGGGATCGCGATGGGGTATGTCGGTGCAGCGCATGCTGCACCCGGTACGACGGTGCAGATCGATGTCCGCGGGAAGTCCGTGGACGCAACGGTCGTTGCGCTGCCGTTCCTGAAAAAATAATGTTGTTCGCTCTCTTGGGGAATCCACTATGAAAATCGAGGTCTTCTTCTCACCGTCACAGATCGACGATCTGTTCCTCCGCGACAAGAACGTGGTGGTGATCGATGTGCTGCGGGCGAGTACCACCGTGATCACGGCGCTCCACAACGGAGCGAAGGAGATCATCCCGGTGAACACGATCGAATCGGCAGTGAAGGTCTCCGGCAATCTGTTCGGCGATGTGGTGCTGCGGGGCGGTGAACGGAACGGAAAGATCATCGAAGGGTTCAACCTGGGCAATTCCCCGTTCGAGTATTCCGAAGAGGCGGTGCGGAACAAATCGATCATCTTCTATACCTCCAACGGTGCGCCGGCCATGTGGAAGGCGCGTTATGCCAAGAACATGATCATCGCGGGATTCGTGAACATGTCCGCTGCGGTGAAGCGCATCACGGAACTGAAGGATGATGTGTTCATCCTCTGCGCCGGCAAGCACACGCAGTTCTGTGTGGAGGATGCTGTCTGCGCCGGGATGATCATCAAAGAACTGATGGAGGACAAGGACGCCGAGTTCGAGTTCAACGACTCCGCCGCCGCTGCGTACACACTTTATAAGAGTGCGAGCAAGAACCTGCTGAAGATGGCCAGGACCTGCGATCACGGCCGGTTCCTCATCGAAATCGGATTCGAGAACGACCTTGCCTTCTGCACCAACGTCGATGCGTTCGATGTCGTGCCGGAGCTCGCCAGCAACGTGATCAAACTGCGCAAGAAAGCCGAACCGGGCGTACCGCACGTGCCGATCAGCATCGATACCTCCGGCGGAAAAGGAGAATGATGGACCAGTTCCCACTGCCCCCGCAAGAACCTCCTCAGCCCACCGTCCGCAAGAAACGTCCGGAGAACGGAGCGAAGAAGAACCTGCAGCAGCGGCGTCAGGTCCTCTCCTTCCTCGTGATCGTCATCGGCGTGATGGCGCTGCTCTCCATGGTCTCCTACTCCTCTGCGGATGAGACCAACGGCGACATCCGGTTCTCGGACCTGTACAAAGTGTTCACGAACGACCCGCTGGTCGCGCAGAAATCCGAACTGACCACCAACTGGCTCGGATTGTTCGGTGCCATCCTCTCTAATTTCCTGATCAATTCCACGGTCGGACTCTTCTCCTTCATCGTTCCGGTGCTCCTGCTTATGTGGGGATGGACGATGCTCCGCAGCGGCAACATCCGTCGGCTGGTCTATTTCACCAATTATGCGGTCGTCCTGGCGCTGCTCGGTGCGGCGTTCTTCGGACTGCTGCGCAAGACCGGACTGTCCGAAGTGATCTCGCCGGAATGGCACGGCAGTTTCGGCGCCTTCTTCGCGACGGTGCTGCAGCAGTCGATCGGTCTCACCGGCGGCATCATCATCACGCTGTCGCTCACGCTGGTGGCAGTGACCCTTGCGGTGGACCTGGACCTCCATAAGACCTCGGAACGGCTCAAGGAGACGGCGGTCGGTCTGGGCGGAATGTTCGGTGCGAAGATGGACGAATGGAAGGAGCAGCAGGAGGAACGCTCCCAGCGTCGCGCGGAGGAACAGAAACGTACGGCAGCGGAGATCAAAGTGAAACGTCCCGACGACGAGATCGATGAAGAAGAGGAGCGTCCGGCTCCCCGTCCGGCGCAGCCCAAACGGGAGCTGCCGCGTCCGGTCCCGATCGTGACGAAGCGTGTGGATGAGGAACTGTCGCCGGTGAGCATCGACGCCTCTGATATACCGCTGGAGATCAACGAAGGGGTGCAGGAGCGTGAAGCGGAGCTGGAAGAGCGGGAGGTGGAGGATGAGGAGATCGATTATGTGTTCCCGTCCGTTGAGCTGCTCGACCCGACCCGGTACGAGGAGAAGATCAGCGATGATGAACTGAAGAGCAATGCAGCACAGCTGCAGGCGAAGCTGGCCGATTTCGATGTGGAGATCGCCAATGTGAGCGTCACGCCGGGACCGGTGGTGACGCTGTACGAGCTCGTTCCTGCGACCGGGGTGAAGGTCTCCAAGATCACCTCGCTCTCCAACGATCTGGCGCTGGCGATGCAGGCGCGCGGTATCCGCATCGAAGCACCGATCCCGGGCAAAGGGACGGTCGGTGTGGAGATCCCGAACCATAAGCCGCAGATGGTGACCATCCGCAGCATCCTGAATTCCGAGAAGTTCCGCGACAGCACATCGGCGCTGCCGCTGGCGATGGGGAAAACGATCACAGGCGAGATCTTTATCGACGACCTGGCGAAGATGCCGCACGTGCTCATCGCCGGTGCGACGGGCATGGGGAAGAGCGTCGGGATCAACACGATCATCGCAAGCCTGCTCTACCGGCTGCATCCTTCCGAACTGAAGTTCATCCTGGTGGATCCGAAGAAGATCGAGCTGAGCCTCTACGAGAAGCTGAAGAACCACTATCTGGCGGTCTCGCCGGACATCGATGAGAAGATCATCACCCAGCCGCAGAATGCGGTGATCGCACTCAAGTCCTGCGTGATCGAGATGGAGAAGCGGTATGACCTGCTGGCATCGGCCGGCGTGCGTCATGTGACCGATTACAATGCACGCTTCAAGGACGGCCGGCTGAAGGGGAAGGATACCGAGACGGTGAAGCACCGGTACCTGCCGTACATCGTGGTGATCGTGGACGAACTGGCGGACCTGATGATGACCACGGCGAAGGAGGTGGAGGAATCCATCGCCCGTATCGCGCAGCTGGCGCGTGCTGTGGGGATCCATCTGGTGCTCGCCACGCAGCGGCCCTCGGTGGATGTCATCACCGGAGTCATCAAAGCGAACTTCCCGTCCCGTATCGCTTATGCGGTCTCCTCCAAGATCGATTCGCGAACCATCCTGGACGGCAGCGGTGCCGAACAGCTGATCGGCCGCGGCGACATGCTGTACCTCTCCTCCAGCAGTCCCAAACCGATCCGGATCCAGAATGCGTTCATCTCCACCGAAGAAGTGGAGGATATCGTGGCCCACGTCGGGAAACAAAAGGGATACAGCAAGATGTACGAGCTTCCCTCCGCCCTGGAGAAGAAGAAAGGGGCGAACGGGGCGAACGGCGGGGACAAGGATGAATTGTTCGAAGAAGCGGCCCGCATCATCGTCCGCCATCAGCAAGGTTCGGTCTCCCTGCTGCAGCGCCGGCTGAGCATCGGTTATTCCCGCGCCGCGCGGCTGGTGGACCAGCTGGAAGAGGCAGGCATCGTGGGGCCGTTCGACGGCAGCAAGGCCCGCGAAGTGATCATCGAGGATGAATCACAGCTGGAGATCATCCTGAAGAGTCTGTAACGCCGCATGCGCCTCCTTCTGCTCATACTGACCCTCGCCGGCATCGCCGCCGGACAAGACCCGTCCCCGGCCGATGTGCTCGGTTCCATCCGTCACCGGTACCAGGGACTGCGTGACGCCTCCGCTCACTTCACACAGACCGTACAGCGGCGGTACGGACGTGCCGGCGCCGCTACAACCGGTACTGTTCAGATCAAGCATGGCAACAAATACAGGATCGAGACCGACCGGCAGGTGATCGTGACGGATGGTGCGAAGGTCTGGATGTACACGCCCAGGACCAAACAAGTGCTGATCGACAATTACAGTGCGAAGCGTCAGACATTCTCGCCGGACCAGTTCCTCCAGGGACTGCCGAAGGAACTGACGCCGGTATCCGCCGTGCACGCGGACAGCAGTATCGTCCTGACGCTCACACCGGCTCGTCCGGACGGAGCGATGAAAGCGATCGCGTCGGTGTCGGTACGGACAGTCCCGGGCCGCTGGACCATCGATCATATCGAGATGACGGAGAAGAACGGCACCGTCACCGCCATCACCCTGCGGGAGTTCCGGATGAACACCGGGATCGCCGACGGGGTGTTCCGTTTCGCGGTGACCGATTCCATGAACGTAGTGGATGTGAACGCATTGCGATGAACACCCGGTCCCGAAATATCATCAGCACCATCTTCAGTATCCTGCTCGCGGCCGGCTTCCTCTATCTTGCCTTCCGCGGGAAGGATGTCGGACAGCTGTGGCATTCACTCATCGACGTGCACTGGGGATGGTTCGTGCTGCTCTTCATCGGCAGTGCGGCCAGTCATCTCATCCGCGCCTGGCGCTGGAAGTACCTGCTCTATCCCATCAAACCGGATATCTCCCTGCGCAACACCTTCTCGGTGACGATGATCGGGTATCTGATCAATAATGTCGTTCCGCGGCTGGGGGAGTTCGTCCGGCCGTACGCCATGAAGAAGCTGGAAGGTGTCTCGAAGAGCGCCACGATGGGAACGATCGTGCTGGAGCGCATCCTCGATCTGGTGACCTTCGCGCTGGTGACGCTGATCGTCCTGGCGGTCTATGCCGAACCGTTCGCACTCTGGTTCCCGGCGATGGCCGATGTGGAGTGGATCTTCTTCGTGGCTGCCGGTGTGATGACGGTGGTCTTCGTGCTGATCTTCCTGAAGGCGGAGATGCTCTTCCGGTTCCTGCGGAAGTTCCTCATCCTCTTCCCGGAATCGATCCGCGCGAAGGCGGAGACCATCTTCGAATCGTTCCTGACCGGATTCCAGGCAGCGAAGCACCCGGGCAACTTCCTCATGATCGCGCTGACGAGCCTGCTCATCTGGCTGTCGTACATCGTCCTGCTCTATCTGCCGTTCTTCATCTATGACTATCCCGCCCTCTATGGACTCGACCTCGGTTCCGCTGCGGTCGTGCAGGTGGCATCCGGCATCGCATTCGCGCTGCCGACACCGAGCGGGATCGGCAGCTACCACGCCTTCACGTCGTTCACGCTCACGGAGCTGTTCCGCGTGGATGCGGCGACGGCACTCAGTTTCGCCGTCTACACCCATGCGGTGGGATTCCTGACCACCACCGTGCTCGGGCTCTATTATTTCTTTGCCGACAACATCCACATCGCGGATGCGATATCGAGATCCGATGCGGATGACCGTCCCTCGGCATGACGTTCTTCATTCCACTCACACACTCACTAATCCAAAGGTCCATGAAACACCTTATCATCCTGTGCGGTCTGCTGCTGTTCCTGCAGAGCGCCGACGCTCAGAAGAAACAGACCAAGAAACAGACACCGCCACCATCAAAAGGGACAACCGCCGTGAGCCAACCAACCGTGAACCCGCAGAAAGGCTTCGTTGTGATCGAGACGAGCATGGGCAACATCACGATCCAGCTGAACGATTCTGCCGCCCCGAAGCACTCCGCCAACTTCCGCAAGCTGGCGAAGGACGGGTACTATGACAGCACCACCTTTCACCGTGTGATCCCGAACTTCATGATCCAGGGAGGCGATCCGAATTCGCGCGCCGGGGAACGCCATACCCACGGCATGGGCGGACCGGAGTACCGGATCGATGCAGAGATCGGGCTGCCGCACGACCGCGGTGTGATCGCCGCAGCGCGCCAGGGCGACCAGATCAATCCGCAGAAGATGTCCAACGGCAGTCAGTTCTACATCACCGTGGTGCCGACCAATTTCCTGGACGGTCAGTACTCCGTCTTCGGCAAGGTGGTGGACGGGATGGATGTGGCGGACAAGATCGTTGCCGTTCCGCGCGATCCCCGCGATAATCCCATCGAGAAGGTCGTCATCATGAAGATGACCGTCATCGAATAACAGGACAGCCGCAGCATGGCGAAGAAGAAAGAACGGCTCGACAGCGATCCTTTCATCGCCTCCTTCAAAAAGGGGACGTTCGCGCCGTGCTATCTCTTCTCCGGCGAAGAGCGGTATCCGGTGGACCTTATCGTCGAATCGCTGATCGAGCATGCGGTGGATCCCTCCATGCGGGAATTCAATCTGGATATGGTACACGGCAGCGAGGTCGACGGCAAGCGGATCGTCTCGATCGCCTCCGCCTATCCGATGATGGCAGAACGCCGGGTGGTGGTGGTGAAGGATTTCGACAAGGTGAACGGCAAGGATGCCCTGGACCCATACATCGAACAGCCGTCGTCCACCACCGTGCTGGTGATGATCGCCAATAACCCCGATTTCCGCAAGAAACCGTACGCCTCCCTGAAGAAGGCCGGCTATGCCCATGAATCCCGCACGTGGTACGACAACGAGACCATCGGCTGGCTCGACGCACGGGTGAAGAAGATGATGCGATCGATCGAACCGGCCGCGGTCCGGATGCTCTTCTCGGCCGTGGGGAACAATCTCCGCGAGCTGGTGAACGAGCTGGAGAAGGTCACGGTGGCGTACCATGATGTCCCGACGATCACCGCGGCCCATGTGGAGAATGTGGTGGGGGTCTCGCGGGAGTACAGCGCCTTCAATCTGTGCGACATGGTGGGCGGGAAGAACGTCAATAAGGCGCTCGACATCGCACAGCGGATGCTCGGCACCGGAGAGAGTGCGGTGGGGTTGATCGCGGCGCTGACCAACCATTTCATCCGGCTCTGGAAGCTCAAGGAAGGGGTGGCGCAGGGGAAGAGCGATCAGGAACTGCTCCCGTTCGTCTTCTTCAATCAATTCGCGCTGAACGAGAGCAAAGCGCAGCTTCCGCACTACACCCCGGCCGAGATCGAAGGGGTCTTCGTCCTGCTGGCAGAGGCGGACCTCACAGCGAAGTCCTCGGGTGACCCGAGGATGATCATGACGACGCTGATCACCGAGATCATCTCCGGTGGGGGACGGCGTGCGGGAATGGCGGCGGCCCGATGAGACTCTTCGCCATTCCGACAGAGGATGAGTGGTTCTTCACCGGGATCGTACTGTTCCTGGTGGTGATGATGATCGCCGCGGCAGAGCTGGTGCGGAGACTGATGTACGGTAACTCCGAGGTCACCCGCAAACTGGTGCATGTCATTGCCGGCATCCTCATGGCCTTCGCCCCCTCCGTATTCCACTCCGGCATCCCGGCGCTGCTGCTCTCCTTCCTTGCCATCATCGGGACCTTCATCGCGGTCCGGTTCGGACTGCTTCAGAGCCTGCACGATACCGAGCGGACCTCCTACGGCACCACGTACCATCCGATGGCATTCTTCATCCTCGTTCTCGCATTCTGGGAGCATGCCCCGCAGATCCTGACGGCGGCCATCCTGATCCTGGCCGTGCCGGACGCACTGGCGGCGATCGTCGGCCGGTCCGTCCGCACTCCGCACGTGTTCTCCTTCAGCACTGACCGAAAGACCGTGGAAGGATCCGCGACCATGTTCATCGCGACCACGGTCTGCGTCGGTTCGTTCCTGTCCTATCACGGGTATGTGACCACGTATCCGTATGCCGTCATCGCTCTGGTCACCGCAACGGTGGTGACCGCGTGGGAGCTGGTCTGTACACGCGGACTGGACAATCTTTCCGTGCCGCTCAGTGCGGCGTTCATGCTGGACCTGTTCCTGCGGCCGGTGCCGGTGCACGATCCCGCGCAGATGATCACGGCGCTGTTCCTGGCGGCGGCGATCGGCATCGTCTCGTACCGGTTCCAATTCCTGTCGCCGAACGGCTCTGTTGCCACGTTCCTTCTTGCTGTGCTCATCTACGGGATCGGCGGCTGGATGTGGACCGTTCCGATCCTGACATTCTTCATCGCTTCCAGTCTGCTCTCCAAATACGGGAAAGCACGGAAACGGAAACTTGAACGGGTCTTCGACAAGACGGACAAACGCGATTCCGGTCAGGTAGCGGCGAACGGCGGCGTTGCCGGTGCCTTTATGCTCGCCTGGTACATCTTCCCGGGTGAGACCTGGATGTATCCCTGCTATATCGCCTCGGTCGCTGCTGTCACGGCGGATACCTGGGGGACGGAGATCGGCACCCTGATGAAAGGCAAACCGCGCTCCATCATTACATTCCGGAAGGTCGACATCGGCACCAGCGGCGGCATCTCGCCGGCAGGACTCGCCGGCGGGGCAGCCGGAGCGGCATTGGTGTCCGGAACGGCGATGCTCTTTTTAGGGGACACTGCGGCACCGATGCTCCTGTTATCGCTTATTGTGAGCGGCGTTGTCGGTTCATTGATCGATAGTCTTCTCGGTGCGACCGTCCAGGCGCAATACCGTACCGCGTCCGGAAAACTGACCGAACGGACGGTGGTGGACGGAGTGCCGACCACCCTGGTCCGCGGATACCGCTGGGTGACCAATGATGTTGTGAATTGGTGCTGCGGCGCAGCCGGGGCCGGAACGATGTATCTTTTGCTTTAGCACGTAAAGATTGGTACCTTCATCTATGAAAACTACGACCGTTTCCCTCTCCAACATCCATATCGGCAGCGGACATCCGCTGACCCTCATCGCCGGTCCCTGTGTGGTGGAGAACCGCGATATGATCCTCCAGACCGCGGAGAGGATCCGTACCATCTGTGAACGGCATTCCACGCCGGTCATCTTCAAATCCTCCTACAAGAAGGCGAACCGTACCAGCATGAGCGGGTTCATCTCCATCGGCATGGATGAGGCGCTGAAGATCCTGCAGGAGGTCAAAACGACCTTCGGTATGCCGATCCTTACCGATATCCATACCGAAGGGGAGGTCGCTGCTGCGGCGCAGGTGGCCGATGTGCTGCAGATACCGGCGTTCCTCTGCCGGCAAACGGACCTGCTCATCGCCGCCGGGAAGACCGGCAGGGTGGTGAATATCAAGAAGGGACAGTTCCTCGCACCGCAGGATATCCAGCATCCCATCGAGAAAGTAGCATCGACCGGCAATACGAACATCCTGGTGACCGAGCGGGGGACCTCGTTCGGGTATCACAATCTGGTGGTGGATATGCGCGGACTGGTGATGATGCGGAAGTTCGGGTACCCGGTGGTGCTGGATGCGACGCATTCCGTACAGTTGCCGAGCGGTGAGAGCGGCCGGAGCGGCGGACAGCCGGAATTCATCTTCCCGCTCTCACGTGCCGGTGCGGCGGTCGGTATCGATGCCCTGTTCGTCGAGACGCATCCGGAACCTGCGAAAGCGCTGAGTGACGCTGCCAGCCAGTTGCCGCTGGACCAGCTGGAAACACTGCTCCGGCAGGTGCTTCCGATCCATGCCACAGTCAATGCCACGGTCTGAACCTATGTCCAACGAATCGCTCGATCTGCAGAGGGCAAAACGCGTCATCCGCATGGAAGCGGAATCGGTCGCGGCCCTCGAAAAGAACATCAATGCATCGTTCCAGCGCGCTGTGGACATCATCATCGCCTGTACCGGCCGCGTGGTGGTGACCGGGATGGGGAAGTCGGGCATCATCGCCCGCAAGATGGTCGCCACGATGAACTCCACCGGAACGCCCTCCATTTTCCTGCATCCGTCCGACGCTGTGCACGGCGACCTCGGCATGGTGCGGAGCGATGATGCGGTGATCTGCATCTCGAAGAGCGGCGATACGCAGGAGATCCGCCAGCTGCTGCCGATGTTCAAACGCATCGGTGTGCCGACCATCGCGATGGTGGGGAATCTGCAGTCGCCGCTGGCGCTGCAGTCCGATGTGGTGCTGGACATCTCGGTGAAGGAAGAGGCATGCCCGCACAATCTTGCACCGACCACCTCTACCACGGCCACGCTGGCCATGGGGGATGCGCTGGCAGTGACACTGCTGGAGAAGAAGAATTTCACCGCCGATGATTTCGCTCTCTTCCATCCGGGAGGGAACCTCGGCAAACGGCTGCTGCTGAAGATCGAAGAACTCGCCGTGACCGGACCGCAGATACCGAGGATCGGTGTGCAGGCCAGTCTGAAGGATGCCATCCTGGAGATGACGACCAAACGGCTCGGTGCGACGAGTGTGATTGATGCGAACGGTCAGCTGGCCGGGATCATCACGGACGGCGACCTGCGGCGTTTGCTGCAGAAGACCACCGATGTCTCTGGTCTGACAGCCGAGCAGGTGATGACGAAGAATCCGAAGACCATCCGGAAAGGGACGCTGGCATCGCTGGCCCTGCAGGAGATGGAGCAGTTCAGCATCACACAGCTGATCATTGTGGATGACGACCGGCGACCGTACGGCATCGTCCACCTCCATGATCTGGTCCGTGCCGGACTCGGCGGAGAGAGCGCCTCGTGAGGAGTCTGCCGGTCCTTATCGTGCTGTTCCTGCTGCTGACCGGTTGCGAGGAGAAGGTCCGTCCCTCCGTACTCACCGGTGTCTCCGGTACACAATTACCCTCCCAGGAGAGCTGGAACTCCACGATCACGTTCACCGATTCCGGCATCGTGAAAGCGGTGGTGCAGGCGGGGCATATCTACTCCTTCGATCATACGCGGATCACCTATCTCGATTCCGGTGTGGTGGTCGATTTCTATGATGAGCAGGGGGCGCACACCTCGCGCCTCACCTCCGTGCGCGGTTCGGTCAACGAAGGGTCCAACGATCTGGAGGCGACCGGGAATGTCGTGGTGGCCTCGGACAGCGGGACCGTGGTGCGGACGGAGAAGATGTTCTGGACCAACGCGACGCAGCTGATCCATTCGCCCGAATTCGTGCATATCACCTCGCCGAGCGAGGACCTGAAAGGGACCGGATTCGAATCGGACCATAACCTGCGGAACTACCGTATCTTCAAAGTGACCGGAACGGCGGACCGGAAATGAAGCGGCTGGCACTCATACTGCTGCTCGTCGTGCTCCCGGTCCTGCCCCAGTCGGCCAATCAGGTGGTGCTGCAGAATGCCGATGTCTTCTCCGGAAAGCGGCTCGAGACCGGCGAGGATGTGCGGGAACTGACCGGGAATGTGAGGTTCAGACAGGGGAACACCACCGTCTGGTGCGATAAAGCGGTGCAGTTCCTCACGCGGAACGAGATCGAACTGAACGGGAACGTGCGGATCGTCCGGGATACCGTGACGCTCACCGCCCGCAAGGGACGGTACTACGGCAACGCGCGGCGCGCGGACGGTGAAGGGAATGTGAGACTGAAGACGCCGCATGTAACGCTGTATGCCGACCTCGGCACGTACTATCTGGACGAGGAGCGGGCATTCTTCCAGCGGAACGTGCGTGTGATCGATTCCGGCACGGTGATCTATGCGGACCAGCTGACGTACCTTGAGAAGCAGCGCAGATCCGAAGCGATGCTGAATGTGCGCATCGTGAATCTGAACGACAATGTGCGGATGTACGGTAATCATCTGATCCATTCCGACTCCACGCGGTACAGCCGGATGACCGAACAGCCCCGCCTGCTGCAGATCGACACTGCGGACGACGGCACGATCGATACGCTGGCAGTGAAGAGCATGGTGATGGAATCGTTCGATGATTCCACCAAACGGATGATCGTGAAGGACAGTGTGGTGATCGTCCGGGGCGAACTGGCGGCACGGAGCGGGCTTGTCCGGTTCTACCGTCAGGACGAACGGATCGAACTGTACCAGGCGCCGGTGGTGTGGTACCGCGAGAACCAGGTGACCGGTGATACCATCGTGCTGACCATGGAGGAGAACCGGCTGCGCACGGTCTCGGTGCGGACGAGGGCATTCGTCCTGTCGCAGAGCGATTCACTCTATCCGGACCGGTTCAACCAACTGACGGGCCGCTCGATCCTCATGTCGTTCCATGACAACAAACTGCAGCGGACAGATGTGGAGCGGAATGCGATCAGTCTGTACTTCCTGTACGGCGATTCCGCCGGCAACGGGGTGAACCGCACCAGCGGCGATGCCATCATCATGCAGTTCGATGACGGGAAACCGAACACGATCCATGTGGCGAAAGGGATCGAAGGGACCTATTTCCCGGAGAATCTGCTCCGGCGGGACCCGTCGCAGTACAATCTCGACGGTTTCCTGCTCCGGCGGGACCGTCCGCTGTACCGGTCCGTTTTCCCAACACAACCGAAACTATGAGCGAATCTACGAATACAGTACGCGCCATGAGCCTGCGGGCCGAACATCTGGTGAAACGGTACAAGAAGCGGACCGTGGTGAACAACGTGTCGGTCTCCGTCTCGCAGGGGGAGATCGTGGGTCTGCTCGGTCCGAACGGCGCGGGGAAATCGACCTCCTTCTATATGATCGTCGGGATGATCCGGCCGAACGAGGGACGGGTGTTCCTGGACGACAAGGACATCACCCGGCTGCCGATGTACCAGCGGGCGCGGCGCGGCGTGGGGTATCTGACGCAGGAGGCATCGGTCTTCCGTACAATGAGCGTGCGGGACAACATCCTCTCCGTGCTGCAGCTGACCTCCTTCCCGGTGAAGGAACAGCATGAGCGGGCGGACCGGCTGCTGGAGGAGTTCAGTCTGACGCATATCGCCAAGAGCAAGGGATTCATGCTCTCGGGCGGTGAGCGCCGGCGGACGGAAATCGCGCGTGCCATGGCGACCGACCCGAAGTTCATCCTGCTGGACGAACCGTTCGCGGGGATCGATCCGATCGCGGTGGAGGACATCATGGAGATCGTGAAGCAGCTCAAATACCGGAACATCGGCGTGCTGATCACGGACCACAATGTACATGAGACGCTGTCGATCACCGACCGGTCGTACCTGCTGTTCGAAGGGAAGATCCTCAAAGCCGGATCGGCCGAAGAGCTGGCCAACGATCCCGAAGCGCGCAGGCTCTATCTCGGCGAGGGATTCAAGCTTGATAGATATGAGTGAAAAGCAAATTTCAAAAAACAATATCCAAACTCCAAACTACGGTACAAATTCAAAGTGTTCATTGTAGTCTTACCCATTTTCGTTAAGGGAATCTATGGTTGTCGTTGTTGAACAGAATGCAACAGAAAAAGAGATCGAAGGGATCATCAAGATCCTGCATGATTTCGGTTTTGACGTCCACCGTTCCACCGGTGTGAATCAGACGGTGCTTGGTGCGATCGGCGTGAAGCCGGATTTCGACACGCGTCAGGTGGAGGTACTTCCGGGCGTCGCGCATGCGTACCGCATCACGGAACCGTACAAGCTGGCGAGCCGGTCGTTCAAGCAGGAGAAGACGGTGATCCCGTTCAAGAACTGTCAGATCGGCGGCGATGCGGTGGTGATCATGGCCGGTCCCTGTTCTGTGGAGAGTGAAGCGCAGATCTTCACCATTGCAGAGCGGGTGGCGAAGGCAGGAGCGAAGTTCCTCCGCGGCGGTGCGTTCAAGCCGCGCAGTTCGCCGTATGCCTTCCAGGGGATGGGCGAAGAGGGCCTCAAGCTGATGCGCCGCGCCGCGGACGAATACGGTCTGATGGTGATCTCGGAAGCGATGGACGGCACGCAGATCGAGGTGATGGAACGGTATGCTGACATCATCCAAGTGGGTGCGCGGAACATGCAGAACTACAACTTCCTGAGGGAACTGGGGAAGAGCACGAAGCCGGTCATGCTGAAGCGGGGACTCTCCGCCACGTTCGAGGAGTGGCTGATGTCCGCTGAGTACATCCTCTCCGGCGGGAACAAACAAGTGATGATGTGCGAGCGGGGGATCAGGACCTTTGAGACCGCCACGCGCAATACGATGGATATCAGCGCCATTCCGGTGGTGCATGCGAAGAGCCATCTGCCGATCGTTGCGGACCCGTCCCACGGCATCGGCATCCGGGACAAGGTGATCCCGATGGCACGCGCCGCCGTAGCGGCAGGGGCGGACGCGGTGATCGTGGAAGTGCACAACGATCCGGACCATGCGAAATCGGACGGACCGCAGTCGCTCTATCCGAACCAATTCGAAGAGATGATGACCCAGATCCGCGTGATCGCCGAAGCGATCGGCCGATCCATAGCATGATGCAGCACTGGCCGCATCATCACGTGTCGCGGCCCCGGCCGCATCATCGCGTTTCGCGGCCCCGGCTGCACCCAAAGCGTGCAGTATCCATTCACTATTCGACGGTGGGCAGGGGAACCTGACCCGCCGCATTCCCATGAACATCACCATCATCGGTCTCGGCGTCATCGGCGGTTCGCTCGGTCTGGCCATCCGGCAGAGCGTTCCCGGCGCGGTCGTGACCGGATTCGACGATGAGGAGAGGACCGGGTCCGCCCTGAACCGCGAGGCGGTCCATTACGGCGCCACCTCCCTCGCTGCCTCGGTCCATGATGCGGACATCATCTTCCTCTGCACGCCGGTCCGGACGATCATCTCGTTGATGCCGGCCGTGGCGGCCGCCTGCCGGAAGAATGCGATCATCACGGATGTGGGGAGCACAAAAGGGGAGATCGTGACGGCGGCGAAGAAAGCGTTCCGGAGGAACGGCCTGTTCGTCGGCGGCCATCCGATGGCCGGTTCCGAAGGGAAGGGGATCGAGCATGCCGATCCGCTGCTGTTCCAGAATGCCACCTATGTCCTTTGTGCGGAGAAACCGAAAGCCGCAGCGATCGCTCCGCTCACGCGGGTGCTGCATGCGGTCGGCGCCCGTGTGCTGTTCCTGCCTGCGCGGGACCATGACACCATCGCCGCAGCGATCAGTCATCTGCCCCAGCTTGTGGCGGTAGCGATGATGGGGATGGTGGCGGCAAAATCGCGGACCTCGCGCGGGTATCTGCAGCTGGCGGCAGGGGGGTTCCGGGATATCACGAGGATCGCTTCCAGTCCGTACGGCATGTGGCGCGACATCCTCTCCACCAACGCCGCCGGCATCCGGAGGATCATCCGGGAGTTCGCGGGACTGCTGCTGCGGTACGAACGCGATCTGCGCTCCGACCGCTCCGCCCGCGCGTTTGCCCGGCGTTTCACGGCCGCGAAGACGATGCGCGATGCCATCCCGAAGAATTCGAAAGGCTTCCTGCATCCGCTCTTTGAACTATATGTCTCCGCTTCCGATACCCCGGGCGTCCTGTCCGAGATGACCACAGCATTGTTCAAAGCGAAACTGAACATCAAGGATATCGAACTGCTCAAGATCCGGGACGGGCGGGGCGGGACCTTCCGTCTCTCGTTCGAGACGCGGCAGGATGCCGAACGTGCCCGTATCGTACTGCACCGCCGCAACTTCACAGCACTCTGACCGCACTGCACCATGGAACTTCCGACCCCGAACACGCCGCGCTCCTCTTTCATCACCATCCTCGCCGTCATCTCCATCATTCTGCAGCTGCTGATGATCTATGAAGGATTCGAAACGCTCCGGATGGCGGAATCGATCCGGTCGATGCCCGGATTCGCGATCGCGCAGGAGATGATGCCTGGACTCTCCGTCTCACCGACGGAAGTATACGGCGAGATGAGCCTGTACCTGCTCGGTATCATCGCATCGGTCGCGCTCTGGCTCCGGCGTGACTGGGGACGGAAGATGTACCTGGCGGTGCTGACCGGTATCACCGGATGGCAGATCGCGACCGGCATCTCATCCTACAGGATGCTCTCCGCGTTCGACGGACTGCCGGGGACCGGCGGAACGTTGCCGCTGCTGGTGATGGGAACCGTGCTGGGTGTGGCGGTGAACGGCGTGATCGCCGTGAAACTGCTGTCGCAGGAAGTGAGGAAGGAGTTCCATTGACGCGGCCGATGACCGCGTCAACAGGTTCAGGTCTTTTCCGCTGAGGATCCGGCTGCCGGTGCCGCCGGTTTCGCGTCGCTCTTCGGTGACGGTGCCGACGATGATGATCCGCTCCCCGATCCCCCCTTGTAATCCGTCAGATAGAATCCCGACCCTTTGAAGATCATCCCGCCGCCGGCCCCGATCAGGCGGTTCAGTGTCTCCTTCCCGCAGTTCGGACAGGTGGTCAGCGGGGCATCCTTCATGGACTGCATGGTCTCGAAGAGGTGACCGCATTCGGAGCATTTGTAATCGTACGTCGGCATGGTGTTCTTCTTCTTTCATTCGTAAGACCGGCGGAACGGACGAGGCTGCTCCGTCCCGCCGGACCGGTCACTTCAACCGGGAGAGTGCATCCTTCATCCGTGCGGCGGCCTTCTCCAGTTCCTGCATGGAGCAGGCGTAGGAGAGACGGATGTTATTGTTCGCACCGAATCCGCTGCCGGGGACGGTGACGACCTGTGCCTCACGGATGAGGTACTGGGCCATATCGTCGCTGTTCTTCACCTTCACGCCGTTATGGCTCTTGCCGTAGAACGCGCTGACATTCGGGAACAGATAGAACGCGCCGCCGGGCATGGTGGAGGTGATGCCGGGGATCGCGGTCAGAGCTGCATGGATGTAATCCCTCCGCCGCTTGAACTCCGCCGTCATCCGCTTCACTTCGTCATCATTCCCTTCGAATGCTGCCGTGGCCGCCTTCTGGGCGATGGAATTGGGGCCCGAAGTGACCTGGCTCTGCACCTTCTCCGCGGCATCGACCACGGAAGGATGCGCGGCGAGGAATCCGATGCGCCATCCGGTCATCGCATACGCCTTCGACACCCCGTTCACCGTGATCACCTGGTCCCGGATCGCGTCGATCGATCCAAGGCTGAAGTGCACATTGCCGTCGTAGAGCACCTTCTCATAGATCTCATCGGCGATCACATAGATACCGGCCGACTCCACGACCTTCGCAATGGCCTGGAGCTCCGCCGTCGTATAGACCGATCCGGTGGGATTGGAAGGGGAGCAGAGGATGAGCGCCTTCGTCTTCTTCGTGACAGCGCGTTTCAGCTGGGCAGCGGTGATCTTGAACTCGGTCTTTTCCGTGGTCTTCAGGATGACCGGCACGCCGTCCACCAGCTTCACCATCTCCGGATAGCTCACCCAGTACGGCGAGGGGATGATCACTTCGTCCCCCTTATTGCAGATCGCCTGCAAGGCATTGTAGATGGAGTGTTTGGCGCCGTTGGAGACGAGCACCTGCGCCGGCGTGACGGTGATGCCGTTGTCGCGTTTCAGTTTGGCGGCAATGGCGGTCCGCAGTTCGATGATGCCGGCATTGACGGTGTATTTGGTAAAATCCTGTTCGATCGCCTTGACGGCGGCCGCTTTGATGTGTGCGGGAGTGGGGAAATCCGGTTCACCGGCGGTGAGGGAGACGACGTCGACCCCCTCCGATTTCAGTTTCTTTGCAAGAGCGGTGAGAGCGAGCGTCTGGGATGCTTCAGCCTGAGCGACTTTCCTGGATAACGATTTCACGGTACAACGGTCCTTTCACTGACGGTCCGGCGGGAGCCGGAAGGTTAACGGCGCAGTTTCTTCTTGAGTGCGCGGACGACCACGGGGTGGACGAAGTCCTTGAAGTTCCCGTGGAGCCGTGCGATCTCGCGGATGATGCTGGAGTTCAGGTACGTGTACCGTTCGTGCGGCATCAGGAAGACGGTGGCGATATCGTTCGCCTGTTTCCTGTTCATCAGTGCCATCTGGAACTCGTACTCGAAATCCGATATAGCGCGCAGGCCGCGGATGATGGCGGCTGCTTTCTTCTTCCTGGCGAATGACACAAGCAGACCGCTGAAGTGTTCCACGGTGACGTTGGTCAGCCGTTTCTGCTTCAGGATCGCTTTGATCAATGCCACGCGTTCCTCGGCGGTGAACATCGGTGTTTTCGATGAGTTCACGGCGACGGTCACGATCACTCTGTCGAATAATTGTGACGCGCGTTCGATGATGTCCAGATGTCCGTTGGTGATCGGATCGAATGTTCCTGGATAGATTGCAATTCTCATGGGGCGCTCCTTCGGTGCTGGAAGAATGAGACGGCGGTGTTCCCGTAGGTCTTCTCCACGACGACCTCCCACAATCCGTTCTTTGCGAATTCGTACCGGGCCGGATGCTCGATGACCAGGTACCCGTCATCGGCAACGATCCCCTTCGCGAAGATCGTATCCGGGATGTCCTTGAGCGCCTCCAGTGCATACGGCGGGTCGGCGAATACCACGGTGTATTGCGTGCGTGTGGATGCGATGAACGCATCCACATCCCCATAGACGACGTTCGCGTCGCTCCCGGCACCGATCGTCTCGATGTTCTTCTTCAGGAAGGTGAGCGCCGTGCGGCTCTTCTCCACGAAGATGCAGTTCCGCGCTCCCCGGCTCAAAGCTTCGATGCCGACACTGCCGCTCCCGGCGTAGAGGTCCAGCACACGCGCCTGGGTCCAGTTGATCCGGGACTGCAGCACGTTGAAGATGGCCCCTTTCACGCGGTCCGTGGCGGGGCGGACGGAATTGTCCGGTACCGTCACGAGTTTACGTCCTTTATAGATCCCGGCGATGACCCTCATCTATTCTTCCCGCACCGCCAATCCTACCGCGGCGGTGTATTCCTGACGCCTCATCTTGATCTCATCCACCCCTTTGATGGTGGCCGGCAGTGCGACTTTCCGGAAGGGATCGGCGAGTTCCACATCGATGGGGGAGATGTTCTTCAGCTGGTCCACCAGCCGCTGATTGACCAGCCGGCCGTGGCAATAGATGACCTCCGCACCCTTCTCGCGGGCATAGCGGTCGATCACTTCCAGATCGCGCGTCCACCGCATCGTCCGGATGTCCGAGTTCTTCCCGTTCACCAGGAGTCCGGCATCGAGCGTCTCCTCGTCCACGCCGATCACGGCGGTCCGCTTGGAGGCGAGATGGGGATAATTATAGAGCAGCGCCCCTTCGGCACAGAACTGGTCGATGTCCAGGATGTGCATCGACCCGTGCAGTTCATGACAGACATTGTTGAGGAAATTGACGAACGTCTTCTTCACGGAGATGATCATGGCATTGCTGCCGGGCGTGCCGTCATCGCCGACGAGGGCGTACGGCTGGACCACGTACTGTTCCGGCTGAGCGTTCGGATAGTAGTTCTGCAGTTCCCAGTTGAGATGCAGGGCGAACTCATCGTCGGAGAGGGTCGCTTCCACCGGCACCTGCTGCAGCATGGCCATGCGGGTGTTGAGACCGAAGGAGAAGAAGTGGGCACCGGCGGCGACCCGTTTCATGAACGCCTGGATCTCACGGACGAAGAGCTTCTCGCGGGAGGCGGAGCCGATCTCGCTGAAGATCTCGGGACTGTCGAAGTCGATCTCGGAATCGAACGAGCCGGCCGCGGTGAGCGTCTTCCCTTTGGGACTGTGCGCCACCTCGACCGCCGTGATGTGCCGGCTTTCGATGATGAACGCGAGATACCGTTCGGTGCCTTTCATTTGACCTCGATGTGCGGTGTGAGTTTTTCGAGTTTCTTCGCGCCGATCCCTTTCACGCTCCGGAGTTCGTCGGCGCGGCGGAATCGCCCCAGTTCCTGGCGGCGGAGCATGATCCGCTCCGCCATCGCTTCCCCGATGCCGGGGAGCGTCATCAATTGTTCCTTCGTGGCGCTGTTCAGTTCCACCTTCGCCGGGGGCTGCTCCGTTGCGGCGGTATCGGTCTCGGCCGCTGCCGACCGTGCGAAGAAGACCGTGTCGTGGGCGGCGTACCCGAACGGCGTCCGCTGCGGCGGATCGATGTACGCCCGGTAGCCCTTCACGCCGGCGCCGGCAAGGAACACCACGGCGAGGAACAGGAAGACCTTCTGTTCATTCTTCGTGAATGCGAAAAAATCCTGCAGGCGCTGCAGTGGTCCCATCCGCCTCCGGTCAGGAGAACACGTTCTTCATCTTGTCGAATAGACTCTTGCTCTTGCTCTTCTCTTCATCCGTCGGATTGATATGCTCGCTCGCGGCGAGTTCCTTCAGCAGTTCCTTCTCGCGCGAGTTCACCTTGTGCGGCACCCAGATCTGCACCTGGATCAGCTGGTCGCCCCGGCCGTACGCATTGAGATGCGGGATCCCTTTGTCCTTCATCCGCAGCATCTTGCCCGGCATGGTGCCGGCGTCGATCTTGATCTTCGCCTTCCCGCCGAGGGTCGGCACCTCGATATCCGCGCCGAGCACCGCATCCGGATAGCTGATGAGGGCGGTGTAGATGATGTCATCGCCGTTGCGGACGAACGACTCATGCTTCTCCTCAGTGAACTCCACGATGACATCACCGGATGCGCCGCCGCGGCGGCCGGCATTCCCCTGTCCCTGGAGCGTCATGTAATTGCCTTCGCTGACGCCGGCCGGGACGTTGATCTTGATGGTCGATTCACCCTGCTCGCGTCCCTCGCCGTCGCACGTGTGGCATTTCTCCTTGATGATCTGTCCGGTGCCGCCGCAGAATGCGCAGGCGGAGATGTTCACGAACTGGCCGAACATGGAGCGGGAGACCTGCCGCAGTTCGCCGGTGCCGTGGCACTGGGGACAGGTGGTGCGGGAGGACCCTGCTTTCGCGCCGTTCCCGGAGCAGGTGGCGCAGGTCTTCCACTTCTTGATCTTCAGCTTCTTCTCGACCCCCTCGGCGATCTCCTCCAGCGTCAGTTTCAGACGGATACGGAGGTCCGAGCCCGGTTCGCCGGTGGAGCGGGGACCGCGCCGGCGCTGCTGCCCGCCGAACATCTCCTCGAAGATGGACCCGCCACCGCCGCCGCCGAAGATATCGCCGAAGTGGGAGAAGATATCGTTGATGTCCTGGTACTGATGGAAATCGGAACCGCCGCGCATGCCCTGATGGCCGAACTGGTCGTACCGCTGGCGTTTCTGCTGGTCGGAGAGCACTTCGTACGCTTCCGTGGCCTCTTTGAACTTCTCCTCGGCCTCCTTGTTGTTCGGATTCCGGTCCGGATGGTACTGGAGCGCCAGTTTGCGGTATGCCTTCTTGATGTCGTCCGTTCCGGCGTTCTTCGCAACGCCGAGGATCTCGTAATAATCGCGTTTCGCTGCCATGGTCAGTTCTTCGTTTCCCCTTCTGCCGCCGATGCGACGATCACCTTGGCGTGACGGATCACCTTATCGAACAGGAAGTAGCCTGTCTCGATCTCCTCGATGATGGTGTTCGCCGGGACGTCTGTCCGCGGCACCTGCATCATCACGTCGTGATACTCCACGTTGAACTCCTTGCCGACCGACTCGATCGGTTTCACCCCCTGGGCTTCGAGCAATTTCGTGAACTTGTTCAGGATGAGTTCCACTCCTTTGTAGAAGGGATCGTTCTCCAGTTTCTCGCGGCCGCTCTTCAGGGAGCGGGAGAGGTCGTCCACCACCGGGAGCAGTCCGAGGATGACGTTCTCGCTGGCATACTTGGCGAAGGTCATCTGGTTCTGTTCGGCGCGGCGTTTGAAGTTATCGAATTCTGCGGCCTTCCGCAGCAGCTGGTCGCGGAGCGATGCGATGGTCTCGTTGGCCGTCTCCAGTTCGCTCTTCTGCGGGGCGGTATCGGCGGCCTGCGGTTCCGCCGGCTGTTCGTTCTGTACGTTCTCTGTGGTCTGTTCGGTCATAGGTACTGCGTATTCTTCTGTTGACTGGGTGTTGGGACTGTCCGGCGGCCGGTCACTGCGAGCGCCGCTGGAACAGATCGGAAATGGTGGAGGCGACGAAGTTCACCAGCGGGATCATCCGGGAGTATTCCATCCGTTTCGGGCCGAGCACGCCGATGGAACCGGAGACATCCCCCACATTGTACGTCTTGGTGACGATGCTGAACTCCTTGAGGTGCTCGATCTTCGTCTCCTCGCCGATGGTGACGGTGGCGGAGCCGGTCTTGGCATCGCCCGCTTCCAGCACGTGGATGATGATGTCCTCGTTGTCCATCAGTTCGATGACGCTCTTGAAGTTCTTCGCGCTCTCGAACTCCGGCTGGGAGAGGATGTTCGTGGTGCCGCCGATGTGGATCTTGTCCTTCCGGTTCTCATCGAACAGCTTGTCCACCGATTCGATGAAGAGACGGATGAGGCCGGAGTCCTCGTTGCGGTACTCGCGCACCCGCTCGGCGAATGAGTTCCGGATCTCGTTCAGGGTGAGTCCGCTCAGCCGTTCGTTCAGCATCCGGGCGACCTCGTCCAGTTTGGGACGCGGGATCTCGGAGTGGATCTCCATCATGATGGTCTTCACCAGACCGGAGCGGATGGAGATGATGACCAGCAGCCGGCTGCTGGAGACCTGCAGCAGTTCCAGTTTCTCGAAGATGCCGGAGGTCATCTGCGGTGCGGTGACGACGCTCAGCTGATGCGAGATGCTGCCGAGGATCTTCGAAGCGATCTTTAGGATATCGTCCGTTTCCATCGTGCCCTGCAGCTGGGTCTGGATGGTGGACTGCTCGGACTCGCTCAACCGCTCGATCTCCATCAGCTCGTTCACATAGAAGCGGTAGCCCTTGTCCGTGGGGATGCGGCCGGCTGAGGTGTGCGGATGGTCCAGATATCCGAGGTACTCCAGATCGGACATCACATTACGGATGGTCGCGGGGCTCAGGCCGATATCACGGCGTTTGGCAATGAACCGGGACCCGACCGGAATGGCGGTCTGGATGTAGCTGTGGACGATGTTGTGCAGTATCGTCTTTTCCCGATCGTTGAGTGTGTTCATAGAAACCGTGTGAAACTCACATCCCCGAAATCCACAACCTCTCTAGTTTTCGGGGACGTACGGAAGAAAAATGGCGTATTTTTTTAAAAAATACGAATAGTTTGAACGGTTGTCAAGAAAAGGGCGATGGTACTTTCGGGTGACGTGCGGGGAAGTGCGGGGTCAGACGGCGACTTTTTGCTGGTCTTCCATCATTTTCAGGTTCTTTTCCAGCTCCTTGCGGATATCGATGATATTCTGGTCGGTCACATAGTTGGTATAGACCACGTTGGAGAGTTCCACCAGGGAGCGGACGACCGATTCGATGACGGAGGCCTGTCCCTTCAGATCGGCGATCAGCTGGATGAACTGGCCGGCAGTCTCCGGATCGAGGGTCTTTTTGACCATCCGCTCATAGGAGGAGGAGCGGAGCATGATGATGGCCAGGGCATTGTTCACATGATGGGCGATGGTGCGGACGGTGGTCTGGAACATCTGGACCGCTGCCTGATGCTTCTCTTCTTCGAGTCTGGCCCGTTCCCGCGCCTTCATTTCCTGCCGGAACAGATACCGCTCATAGACGCCGTTGATGAGGATCGGCAGATGGGAGAGTTCGAGCCGTTCTTTGCGGATATAGTCGTACGCGCCGAGTTTCATGGCATTCACGGCGATCTCTTCGGTACCGGCAGCGGTGAGCATGACAACGGGGGTGTCGGACTGCACTTCGTTCATCCACTCCAGCACCTGCAGTCCGGTCATCGTGCCGATGTGATAATCGAGCAGCAGGATGTCGAACCGTTCGGATTTCATTAACTCGATGCCTTGTTCCCCGGAGCTGGCGGTTCGGACATCGTACAGACCGTCAGATTGGAGATCCAGAGAAAGGATGCTGGAAAAAGCAGTTTCGTCGTCGATGATCAGTACGGTGAGGGGAGTTTTCATGTTCACTTTCAATGATGATTAAATTAAAGCCAATCTTGCAATTAAGCAAGATAAATTTCTTTTTACCAACGAAGATGGGTGACAGTTGTGAGATACTGCACACTATTGGACAGTCAACACAATCATCTGTTGTGATGAGGTACGAAAATACGGGATTGCTATACTTCGAGAAGTTG
>JABWAK010000173.1 GCA_013361065.1 Bacteroidota bacterium | reverse complement strand
TTTCATTTTCAAGGGTTCTCAATTGTCAGGGGTGATTCGATTTCCTGACAATTTAGTCTCCAATTTCATGCCAACTTTAAGCGCATATTCATTACATATTTCATTACGATTGTCACTTATTTCGTACTGTCTGGAGCCGTGTAAGCATGGACGAATCGTTGTATACGAAGGGACTCATCTGCTGTTGCCTTCGATTTAAGGATCATCGGTCCGAGGAATTCGTCCCATTGCTGCCTGGTGTAAGCGGAGGGAAGGTACAACCCGTGACATCCGGAACACCGGCGGATGTACGCCTCCCGGTCAGACAGTAATTCTTCTGTACTGACCGTCTGACCGCGAAAGGTCCGGCTGGCGCCGTCCCCTTCCGTTGGGATCGGAAGGGAAGCGGCACAACCGGCGATCATCAAGAGAACTATGAAAATGGAATTTTGTTTCATGATCATAAATGGAATGAGAAGAGGAGCCGTGTCTGGTATTTCTCGAACTCGCCGAGATCGAGCGTTCCGCCGGAAGTGGTGCCGCCGTGGAAACTCTTCACCTGCGGAAGGAAGGTGAGGGTCATCCAGTATTCTTCTGTTGAATATGAGATCACTGGTCCGGCAAAGAGGGAAGAATGCTTCAAGGAACCGTCCACACTGATGTTGTCATTACGGACCTCGACCCCTGCTCCGAAACCGCCGGAGAAGAGATAGGTGATGCCGAATCCCGTTTTGATCTTCACTTCTGCATCGGTCACGATGGCACCGTTCTCTGCAGCGGAAGAGGATTCATATTCTCCCACCAGATCGGCAGCAAAGAGGACATTGTTGAACTGCTTGTCGATGATCAATTTCCCTTCCAGTTCCTCTTTGTCGGTCCCGACGGTCACTTCACCATATAGTGCGACACCCAGCGGATCGGCGACCCGGTCCTGCAGTTTCAGTTTCCATTCGTTGGAGATGGATATCGCTGTGGAATGCGAAGTCCCGCCGCCCGGTGTGTCGCCGTTGTTATCCCGCGAACGGGCGGTGATGTTCACGTAGAGTGCGGACATCAGTCCGTTGGTGACGCCGAATTCGTATTCCACCCGCTGGTCGATCCGGCGGTAGAAGTAGCCCCGGCCGCGCCGGTCGGTATGCCAGAGTTCGATCTCCCGTGCTCCGGGAGGAAGGACGGAGGATTCCGTGGTGTATCCGAACCGCCGCTCATTGGCGGCGACCGGTGAGGGGATGGAGAGCAGTATGACGATGAGTGCGATGACGGTAAGGTATTTCATATCTGATCCTTGCGTATTGTTGATGTTGAGTTGGTGGTCCAGTTATTTAGACTGATTAGTGAAATAGGGTATAAATAGTCCTATTTGAGTGTAAAAAAAATCATCACTTCCTGTTCGATCCGCGCTGGATCTCCATCAGGGCACATGCATCGCATTGATGCTGTTTCTGCCGCCTGGCGATAGTGCGAATGATGCCGGCTGCCGCAAGCACCACGATGGCCAATGATGCATATGTCTGCCAATCGTTCATGAGATGATCCATGTCCCTATCCGGTACGTGAGGAATGTCCCGGCATATGCCAGCAGCGTCATGTAGATGAACTGGAACGCCGGCCACTTCCATCCGTTGGTCTCACGCCGCACCACGGCAACGGTGGAGAGACACTGCATGGCCAGGACATAATAGACCATGATGCAGATGGCCGTGAGCAGGGTGAAGGTCGGCGCGCCAGTCGCGGGATTGACGTCGCGGAGCATCTGTTCCCGCAGCGTGCTGTTCTCCTCATCCGCATTCTCAATATTATAGATGGTACCCAATGTGCCGACGAATACCTCGCGTTGCAGCACGGAACTGATGATACCGATGCCGATCTTCCAGTCGAAACCAAGCGGCCGGAGCACCGGCTCGATGAACTGGCCTGCCTGTCCAACATAACTGTGGGCAAGCCGTTCGGACGGCGAACCGCTCTCCATCTTCGGATACGTTGCCAGGAACCAGAGGATGATGGAAACGCCGAGGATGATCGTGCCGGCATTCTTCAGGAAGAGCACCGACCGTTCCCACATGTGGATGATGGTGTTGCGAAGTGAAGGCATCCGGTACGTCGGAAGTTCCATGATGAACGGCGGCGTCGGACCTTTAAGCAAGGTGCTCTTCAAAAGGCGTGCAGTGAGCAGTGCGGAGCCGAGTCCCAGCAGGTACATGGAGATCAGCACGATCGCCGGAAGGCTCAGGAATCCAAATACCGTGATATCGGGGACGAACGAAGCGATCAGCAGTGCGAAGACCGGAAGACGGGCGCTGCAGCTCATCAGCGGTGCCACAAGAATGGTCACCAGCCGGTCGCGCGGATTCTCGATCGTGCGCGTTGCCATGATGCCGGGGATGGCGCAGGCGAAAGAAGAGAGCAGAGGGATGAACGATTTTCCGTGCAGCCCCACGGTACTCATCAGCCGGTCCATGATGAACGCCGCCCGGGCCATATAACCGGTATCCTCGAGCAGTCCAAGGAACAGGAAGAGGAAGAGGATCTGCGGCAGGAACGTGACCACGGCACCGACGCCGCCGATGATACCGTTCGCGACCAGGCTCTGCAGATCGCCGGGAGGGATGATCTGCGACGCGAGACCGGCGAGCATCTCGAATCCGCTCCCGATCAGCTCCATCGGATAATTGGCCCAGGTGAAGATCGTCTGGAACATCACCGCCATCAGAGCGAAGAAGACCACGAATCCCCAGACGCGGTGGGTGAGTACCGCATCGATGGAATCGGACAGCGTCTGACGCTTCCGTTCAGCGGTATGGATAACACTCTTTTTATAGACCGAACGGATCCAGCGGTAACGGGATTCCACGAACACGGAGTGACGCTTGATGCCGATCCGGTCGAGGTTCTCATGGTCCTGTCGGAGATGACTGCGTGTCTCCTCGGTCAGTTCCCTCCACGGCAGGGTTGGGACCTCGGATGCGGAGAGGAGCAGCTGTGCTTCATGGAAGGCGGCCGGTTCGGTGAGCCGCTCGTTGGAGACCAGCAGCGAAACGAGTTCCTTGTGTTCGCGCTGCACCGGCTCGGGCAGCGGCCAGCGGCGCAGACCGGCGGCCTGCGGTACGGCTGCGGACAGGGAGGATAACAACCGGTCCACACCGGTCCCGTTGTTGGCGATCATCGGGATGAACGCCACTCCGAACTCCTGCTCCAGCATCGCTGTGTCGATCTCCAATCCGGAGGCGGCGACCAGGTCGATCATGTTCAGCGCAACAACGACCGGCACGGAGAGGTCGACGATCTGGCTGAGCAGGTAGAGGTTCCGTTCGAGATTGGTCGCATCGGCCACGAAGATGATCAGGTCCGGCACCGGCGTCCCGGCGATCCTGCCGAACAGCACATCGGAGACGATCTGTTCATCCGGCGAATTCGCGGAGAGGGAGTAGGTGCCGGGAAGATCGAGCAGTGTCACATCGGACGCACCGACGCGGATGGTCCCTTCCTTCTTCTCAACGGTGACACCGGGATAGTTCCCGACCTTGTGCCGGAGACCGGTCAGCGTATTGAACAGCGTGGTCTTACCGCAATTGGGATTGCCGATGAGAGCGATGGTGCGGAGCGTATGCGTAGGTATCTCGTTCGAAGTCATGAAGAACAGCGGAACACAGCAGTGAAAGTATTACCCCTGGACGGGCAAGACGATGATCGCATTGGCGGTGGAGTAGTTGAGGCCGACGCGGGTGTTGCACACCTCACAGATGAGCTGCGAGGATTTATTGGACACGCAGCGGATCTCCGCGTTCTCGCAGAAGCCGATCTCGCGCAGACGGTTGCAGGTGTCCGGATGCGAATCAAGATGGGAGACAGTGACGGTGGAACCGGCGGGGATCTCTGCTAATGTTCTCATGGTCATTTCTGGCATTTGGAGCAGATCCCGAAGATCTGCAGCGTTGATGTTTGCGCGATGAATCTGTTCTCTTCGCACACGTCCTTCTGCACGGTCTCGATCCGCTCGTTCACGAACTCGATGATGTCGCCGCACTCCAGACAGATCAGGTGATGATGGTGCGGTCTGCCGAAGGCCAATTCATACCGTGAATGGTTCTCACCGAACCGGTACTTCGAGATGAGTCCGCAATCCTGAAGGAGGTCGAGCGTGTTGTAGACCGTTGCCCGCGATACCTTCTGTCCGGTGCTCTTCATCTGAAAGAAAAGTTCATCCGCATCGAAGTGCCCGTCGTGATTCATCACCGATTCCAGGATCACAAAACGTTCCGGCGTGATCCTGTACTTACCGGACTTCAGATACTTGGTGAAATTCTCTTTCGCTAATTCAATGTCCATTAATTCTTATTTAGACTTAATCTAAATAAATATAACGTAAATTCAGTTCGACGTCAAGATTAATTTGCGAATTTTAGCAAAAAACGCAAATTGGACTAACTCTGTCCTCTTTTGTCTAAACTATCCTGCGCGAACAATTACCGCAGTCGAAGACTTTTTTGTATATTGGTTACGGAAAACACAATAATCATACCAAATTGTCTTAAAAAGGAATTATGATCGCACTCGATGGACAAGTAGTCATTATCACCGGCGGATCAAGGGGAATCGGTGCCGCCGCAGCACTCCTCTTTGCGAAAGCAGGAGCTGATGTTGTTATCACCTATACCAGGAATGCAAAAGCTGCCGCTGCCGTTGTCAGTTCCGTGAAAAAAACGGGACGGAACGCTCTTGCTGTGAAAGCCGATGTCTCGAAACCGGCGAATGCTGCAAAGGTGGTCTCTTTGACCATCAAGCGGTTCGGCCGTATCGATGTGCTGGTGAACAATGCAGGGATCTGGACGTACGGCGCGATCGGTGCGATGAAAGCATCGGTCTGGAAGGAGACGATGGAGGTGAATCTGGACGGGATGTTCTATCTGACGAATGCCGTGGTCCCGTATATGAAGAAGCAGCGGAGCGGGAAGATCATCAACATCTCCAGCACTGCCGGGCAGCGCGGCGAAGCCGAGCATTCGCATTATGCTGCGTCGAAAGGCGGGATGATCTCCTTCACGAAAGCGATCGCCACCGAACTCGGTCCGTTCAATATCAATGTCAATTCCGTCGCACCCGGCTGGGTCGATACGGACCTGAATGATTCGGTCTTCTCCGATGTTGCGTACAAGGAACAGGAGAGGAAGAAGATCCCGATCCAGCGGATCCCGACACCGGAGGATATCGCAGGACCGATCGTGTTTCTCGCGTCCGATCTGGCACGGCACATCACCGGAGAGATCATGAACGTGAACGGCGGCAGCGTCCTGGTCGGCTGACCGATCATGGCAGACCTCCGGTTCGAATCCCGCATCCCGGCAACACAGCAGCAGCTGTTCGATTTCCATATGGACTTCTCTAACGTCCGTATCGTCACGCCGCCGCTCTTTGCCACCCGGTTCGTCTCCGTGCCGGAAACGATGGAAGCAGGGAGCAGGATCGTGGTGGAAGTGGCGGGTCCCGTCGGCTGGATGCCGTGGGAGATCCGTGTGGAGCAGGTGGAACCGCACCGGCTGCTGGTGGATGCACAGGACGGCCGCGGACCGTTCCGTACGTGGAGACATGAGCATCAGTTTATTACCGAGCAGAGCACCTCACTGCTCATCGACCGGATCACCTATACACTACCGTTCGGCATCCTCGGGAGGATCGCCGATCTCCTTGTGATGCAATGGGTCCAACGTCTGGTCTTCCTGTACCGTCACCGGAAGACCATTGAATATTTCGCACACCGATGATCGATCACTCCTATTTCCGTTATAGTATTCTTGCGGTCCTTATCGTTTCACTGGCGGCCTCGCTGCTGGCGGCATACGATCTTGCGTATCAGTTCTATGTGTGGGAGTTCTTCCTGGACGGCCGGCTGCTCGTCCTGATGCTCCTTGCCTGGCTTGGGTGGAAGAAGGGGGGACTGAAGTTCTCAATCAAAGACTCCCTGCTGCATCGGTTCGATCTCTTCCGGAACATCCTGATATTCGCCGCGCCGCTCGCACTGTACCTTGTTCCTGTCGCTGCCGGATACTTCCTGAATGGGGTGAAGATCGAAGCGATGGACAATGCCGTTACCCTCATCCTGGCAACACTCTTCGATATACCTGCTGTGTTCGTCTTTTCCGCAACCACCATTCTTGTTGAAGAACTGCTGTTCCGCTCGGTCATCTTCCCGTCAGCCCAAACCCATTTCGGGAAGGGGAAGGGGATCCTGCTTTCGGTCATGATCTGGACCCTCTATTGTATACCAGAGGTCATCAGCGTTCCGGAACTGCCGCCAATTGGACAGGCTACATTGCTGCTCTATTTCATCATGATCGGTACGTTCTGCACAGCGTTGTATCACCGCAATGCGTCGGTCTGGGCCGGCTACTCCTTCCGGACCGGTATCGCTGCGCTGACACCGATCGTCATTTCCTCTGTCATCACCGAATCCGATTCCTTCGTCACCGCCACGTCACCGCTGTTCGGAGCTGAAGGTGCCATTGTTTCTGGCGTCCTGTTCGTCTGTTCTGTCATCCTTTTCCGACGTACGGCACAATCGGCCATTTCTGCCTGAAATCAAGATTTTTCTTGACTCTTGAGCGAAAACCGGCAATATTTAGACGCAATTGTTCACTTCCACCTATCAATTAAAGGAGTAATGATGAGTCGCTTTACAGAACTTGTTGAATTGGTCCAGACCTATGAGAAGGATTTCATCAAATTCTACGATAAAGGGAATAAATCCGCCGGGACCCGTGTTCGCAAGCATATGGCGGAATTGAAGCGGAAAGCACAGGAGATCCGCATTGAAGTGCAGGAATTGAAAGGGAATGCAGAGGAAACATCCGGCTCTGCCGAGAACGCATAATTGCATCATTGCTCCAAAGAACAAAAAAACCGACGTTGCCGTCGGTTTTTTTTGTTGGAACATTTCCTTCGGTACTGCGTCTAAATCCTTAAAAAATCCACAATGGCGAAACCTGCGGTCATCAATATCATTGACGCACATATCCCCCATGGGCAAAAGAGCGATGATGCCCTCATCATGCTCTTTCAGAACGGGGAGCAGGAGGTCTTTCGCTACCTTGTGGAGCGGTACCGTGAGAAGGTGAGGAACATCATCTTCTCCATCTTCATGGGCTTTTTCGGAGGCCTCTTCCCGGCAGGCCGGGCTGCCTTCACGAAGATCACTGAGGCCTTGAGGCAGGTCGGATGACCGTGTTTTACGTGCCGGGGCGGACCGTGGAGATGAGGCGCGGCTGATGGCCCTGCTCTCCAGAGCCTCGGAGATCGCCCTGGTCG
>JABWAK010000172.1 GCA_013361065.1 Bacteroidota bacterium | reverse complement strand
GCAGCAAGGCGGACATCTCGCTGAGTTATGTGACCGCACTGCTTGCCAAAGGGATCTCGGTGATGTCGGTGAATTATCGGCTGTCACCCGAGGTCATCGTCCCGAACCATTATCTCGATTGTGCGCGTGCCATCCAGTATGCCCGTCATAATGTGGCGGTGTTCAATATCGATCCGGACCGGATCGGAGCCTCGGGCAGTTCCGCCGGGGGATTGACCGCATTCTGGCTCAACTTCCATAACGACCTCGCCGATCCGGCGAATGCCGATTCCGTTCTGCGCCAAACCTCGCGTCTTAAAGGCGTGGCATGCTGGAGCGGACAGACGACCGTGGACATCCGTGTCGCACCGGTCTGGGTGGCGCCGATCGTGCTCGATTTCACCAGCTATTTCAAAGGGACCATCTTCGGGATGCCGCCGGAGAGTCTCAAGACCCCGGCCGGATACGCGCTCCAGGAACTTGCGTCGCCCGCACAGCATGTCACGGCGGACGATCCGCCGGTCTGGATGTACTATAGTTATACCGCTCCGCCTGCCAATTCCAGTGAAGCGATCCACCATGTCGGATTCGGGAACGGATTGAAGCATCTCATGGATTCCCTCGGTCTGGCATCTTCGATCCTGACCCCGGCCTACACCGGCTCGGTCACCGACTCTGCCGTGAACTTCTTCCGTCAGCGGTTCGGGATGACCGTCGCTGCTGCACCGGAGGAAGGAATGGCGCCGACTGATTTCCGATTGGAACAGAACTATCCGAATCCCTTCAATCCTTCCACGACCATTGCGTTCACTGTACCGCCGGGCGAGCACCAGGTTGCGCTGACTATCTTCGATCTGCTCGGAAGGGAAGTGGTGCTGCTTGTCAATGGAAAATTGAGCGGTGGAAGATATGAGACATTGTGGGACGCACAAGATCATCGGTCAGGGATATTCTTCTCTCGTTTATTCATCAACGGTCAAAGCACTGTAAAAAAAATGTTGTATCTAAAATAATCTATACATCCACTAATATGTAATCTCATGAAAGGAAAGTACATATGCGACGTCTTTCGATAGTTGTTTCTCTCTTGGCGTTACTGACTGGATCATTGATTGCACAGGTCTCTTTCACCGGGACTGGATATTGGAGTAATCCAGCCAATTGGGATAGCGGTTATGTTCCGACGGCAGCCAGCGATGTGATCATTCCTTCAGGGAAGACCGATTCCATTGATATTTCCAATGCAGAATGCAAAAATCTCACTATATCGGGAAATCTGTATTTTGCTCGGACGAATGGTAATGGCATCACCATTCATGGCAATACGGTGATCAATGCAGGGGGAAGATTCAGGATGTCCTCTGCTACACCGACAGCAGGATCATTCTTCCAGTATATCGACTTCAAAGGTGACCTGACGGTCAACAGTACTGGGGTTTTTGATATGAGACAAGCATCTGGATCTATTGGTTCGGTCGGCAGGGTGCGATTTTCTGGGGCCACGAATAGTAATGTCGCTCTTGCATTGACCACGTACACCAGTGCCACCGAAGAGTTCAACTCTCTTGAGATCGCAAAAACCAGCGGAGGGAAAGTAGTTCTGACATCAGGATATATATTCCTCAGTAATAACTCATCGAGTTTACCTGATACATTGATTTTCACATCGGGTGTCGTGGAAACCGGATCGAACAGAATCATCCATCTTGCAACTGGTGCTGCGTCTGTACAGGGTGGGTCAACAACGAGTTATGTCAATGGAACGATTGGTCGTGGGATCTCCAATAGTGTTGGTACAGGAACGAGAACATACCCGATCGGTGATGGGACCAAGTACCGGCCGGTTTCTGTGACGTACAATGCTCCGGCGAACGCAACTGGACACTATGTTTGGGCAAAGTTGATTACAGGGAATGCAAATACCGGCTCGAGCTCATTAACGGGTGGTATCGATAAGGTATCTCCGAGTAGATACTATGAGGTTGGTTATTCGAAGAATGCCGGTTCTTCAACAACGATGAATTTCACCGGATTGAATCCTTCCTACCAATCCGATGATGGTGTCAGCGAAGGGAACACCAACCTTCGGGTAGCGTATTCGACGGATGCGAGAGCGACATGGGCGAACGCCGGACCGACCGGTCATACCACGACTCCGGCTTCACTCACGACGCTGTCATCGTCTACCATTTCACCGGATATGGTCCTCAATGATGGAGCAAGCGTTTTTATCGCTCTTGCAAACGAGACCAGCGGATCGAACCCGCTTCCTGTCGAACTCAACTCCTTTGCAGCGGAGGTGATCGGCGCGAAGGTCCAACTGCGCTGGTCCACCGCCACCGAGCAGAATAACGCCGGATTCGATGTCGAGAAGTTGATCGGCAAAGACTGGACGAAGATCGGTACGGTGGAGGGACATGGCACCACGAACGCTCCGCAGTCCTATTCCTTCTTCGATGCACGGGCGAAAGGGCGCGTTGTCTATCGTCTGAAACAGATCGATCGCGACGGTGCATTCACCTATTCCCGGACCGTGGAAGCGAATGCCGGTCTCACCGCATCCGATTTCACCCTCACGCAGAATCATCCGAATCCGTTCAATCCTTCCACCAGCTTCTCCTTCGCCGTACCGGCATCGGAGCAGGTATCGGTCACCGTCTACAATGCGCTCGGACAGGCCGTACGGGAGCTGTTCAACGGGATCGCGCAGGCGAACGAACTCTATACGCTTTCGTTCGACGGATCGGGTCTTTCCAGCGGGACCTATTTCTATACACTCCGTTCCGCCTCGCGGAATGAAGTGCGGAAGATGTCGCTCATGAAATGACCGCAGACCGCAAGGACTGCGGGATGCTGATGCTTCTTCGGACCGGTGCACGGTGACGTTCGCCGGTCCGCTACTGATGAAAAGGAAGAGATGATGTTCGGGAAAAGAATATTGATATCGGTGCTCCTGCTGTTCGCCGGAGCGCTCTCCGTGTCCGCCCAGGCGTTCCTCAATGCGAACGGTCCGGGGAATACATTCGAAGAGATCACGGATGAGTTCGCTCCCGGCAGCGACACCTCCGCGGTGGAGGATCCGCAGTGCATCCATCCCGCCTTCGGCCGTCATATCGCCGAAGTGTGGGACGCCGATCAGGGGAAGTACGTCTACGAGTTCTACATGCATGTGGCGGTGGATAACGACCGGTGCATCAACTTCGACCGACAGCGGGTGGAGATCAAGACCTACGACCCCTCGCCGGCATCGCTCAAAGGCGTCACCGGCGAGACCATCCTCTATAAATGGCGCTTCCGCGTTCCGGTCGGCTTCAAACCCTCCAGCAGCTTCACTCATATCCATCAGATCAAAGCGGTGGGCGGGAATGACGACGATCCGCTCATCACCCTTACCATACGGAAGGGTTCCCCTCATAAGATGGAACTGATCCACAATAATACGACCAAAGTGGCCATCGTGAACCTCTCCCTGTTCGAGGGGAGTTGGGTGGAATGCACCGAAGTGATCAAGGTCGATTCGCTCGCCGGTACGTACTCCATGGTCATCAGGAAGGTGAGCGACGGCAGCACCATCCTGTCGTATAGCAGCGGCAGCATTATGACCATCCGTTCGGACAATACCTTCATCCGTCCGAAATGGGGGATCTACCGCAGTCTCAATTCCCCTGCGGACCTGCGCGACGATACACTCCGGTTCTCCGATTTCTACATCGGCGAATCGGCCACGACCGCATCACCTGCCGCACCGTCCTCTCTTACCGCAACCATCGCCAGCAGTACGCAGATCAATCTGTTGTGGACCGATAATGCGGTGAACGAAGAAGGATTCGCGGTGGAACGTTCATTGAACGGCACCACCTGGACGGTGATCGATACAACGGAACCGAACAGCTCGTCCTTTGCCAACACCGGCATCACCTCCACCACACAATACTATTACCGCGTGCGGGCGCTGAATACGTTCGGTGTCTCTGCCTATTCCAATACCGTATCGTCGATCGCGGGATTGATCCGATCCACACAGTCCGGCAGCTGGGGCTCTGCATCGACCTGGATCGGCGGTGTGGTCCCGACCTCGGCGGACGATGTGGAGATCATGTCCGATGATACTGTGACCATCGCTGCGGCCGGTGCAGTCTGCGCCGATCTGACTGTTGCCGGCAGACTGACCTTTGCCAATACCGGCGGACTCTCCCTGACGGTGAATGGCAATGCTTCGGTTCAGACCGGCGGGGATGTGAATGTCTATCTGACCGGCAATCCGACCGGGACACTGACGCATACCATTACATTGTATAAGGACCTGACGGTCGCATCGGGTGCGACCTTCGATATGCGGCGCGGCTCTTCGTCCATTGTCGCAGTCGGCACTGTCGTCTTCACCGGTCCGTCGAACAGCACGGTCTCGCTGCAGAGCACCGTCTACCAAAGTTCGGTCGAAGAGTTCAACGCGGTCACCGTGAGCAAGACCTCCGGCGCGAAGGTCATCCTGCAGTCGGGCAATCTGTTCATGTCTAACAATAATTCGACCGGTCCTTCCATCTTGACGCTGACGTCCGGAGTGATCGAGACCGGAAACAATGTCTGGGTCCATCTGTCGACTGCCTCCGGAGGAGTCCTGAACGGATCGGTTTCAAGTTATATCAACGGGGCATTGGGGCGTGGCGGGAATACATCGGCCGCAACAAGCCGCGCATTCGAAGTGGGGGACGCCGAGGGGTACCGGCCGGTCACGATAACGACCAATGCGGGTATTGCCAGCGGCGGATACGTGGTGGTGCGCTGTATCTCCGGTAATGCGGATAACAGCAGCAGTTTCTCCGGCGGGATCGATCGTGTCTCCTCGCTGCGGTATTATTCAGTGCAGTACAAACAGGGGACCGGTGCTACCGCATCCACCGGCATCACGCGCGCGGCACTCAGTTATGCATCAGGGGACGGTATCTCGCACGGAAGCACCATGCTCCGTGTCGCATCGTCCGTCGATGGCCGTTCGACCTGGACCGGTGCAGGGCAGACCACAACACATACAACATCGGTCTCTTCGACCCCGACCACCATCACCCCGGATCTTTTCTCTTCCGTGATCACTCTGACCGATGGTGCGGTGTTCCATGCGGCGCTGGCACGCGCATCAGGCGGGACCGATCCGCTGCCGGTGGAATTGACCCGATTCACCGCTGCATGGCAGCGTTCGTCCGTGCGTCTGCAGTGGAATACGGCAACGGAGATGAACAATCATGGATTCGAGATCCAGCGGGCGTTCGGTAATACCAGCCCGCAGGATAAGGAGACCAGCGTGTGGTCCACGATCGGTTTCGTCGTCGGGAATGGGGGAACTAATAGTGCTCATGAGTATTCGTTCACCGATCGGGTGTCGATGGGAGGACGTTATTCGTACCGTCTTAAACAACTGGACCGGGATGGTAACTTCACGTACTCATCCATCGCCGAAGTCATCGTCTCCGTGCCGACCGCGTATCACTTGTCGCAGAACTTCCCGAATCCGTTCAACCCTGTAACGACCATTGAATTCGCTGTCCCGGTCCGATCCATCGTCCGCCTTGCTGTCTTCAATGCTCTCGGACAGGAGGTCGCACGGCTCGTCGACGGTACGGTCACAGAAGGTATCCACTCTGCGGAATTCGATGCCGCCGGTCTTCCCTCCGGGACCTACTTCTCAGCGATGCGGTCCGGCTCATTCACTGCCGTTCAAAAAATGCTCCTGACCAAATAAAATGAATCATCCTTCCGTTCTGTGGTCCCGATTGTTCGTAGTGCTCCTTTGTGTTTCCGTCCTTTCTCTGGGTAAGGAGGTCACCGTTTCCAGTGCGGCACAGATCACCGCGGCCCTGGCGGCCATCGCACCCGGCGATACCATCACCATGGCCAATGGCACGTGGACGGATCAGGCGGTCCTCTTCAAGGCGAACGGAACAGCGGCGCAGCCGATCCTGCTCCGCGCAAAGACGAATCAGGGGGTGCTGATGACCGGAACGTCGACCCTCCGCATCGCCGGGAAGTATCTGATCGTAGAGGGCCTCCGGTTCGAGAACGGCCGGAGCACCTCGGGCGGCGTGATCGAGTTCCAGGGGGGTGGTGTGACCAGTACCAATTGCCGGCTCACACGGACGACCATCAAGAATTATAATCCGCCCAGTGTGGCGACCGATTATAAATGGATCTCCATCTACGGTACGAACAACCGGGTGGACCATTGTCATATCGAAGGGAAGACCCACATGGGAGCGACGCTTGTTGTGTGGCTCACCTCCGCCAATGTGCCGAACTACCACCGCATCGATTCGAACTATTTCGGTCCGCGTCCGCTGCTGGTGGACCTGAACGGGAATTCCGTGAACGGCGGTGAGACCATCCGTATCGGAACGAGCGACTACTCCATGAACGATTCGTACTCCATCGTGGAATACAATTATTTCGACCGGTGCAACGGTGAGATCGAGGCGATCTCCAACAAATCGGGTGAGAATATCTACCGGCACAATGTGTTCATCAACTGCGAAGCGATGCTTACGCTCCGGCACGGCAACAAATGCAGCGTATACGGCAACTACTTCTTCTGCAACAATGTGCCGAACTCCGGGGGTGTCCGCATCATCGGTGAGGACCACAAGGTCTACAATAATTATATTGAGAACAGCGCCGGTTCCAGCATGAAGACCGGGATCACCATCATGAATGGGGTGCCGAACTCACCGCTCAACCGGTACTTCCAGGTGAAACGGGCGAAGGTCGTCTTCAATACGCTCATCGGGAACCGCTATTCATTCCATATCGGTGCAGGGAAGGACAGTGAATTGACCCTCCCGCCGCTCGATTGCGTCATTGCGAACAACCTCGTCTGGAGCGCAAAGGAACCACTCATCACCTACACGGATACCCCGCTGAACATGCTCTACGAAGGGAACATCTTCTACGGTGCGGCGCTGGGGATCACAAAACCGGCCGGTATCACCATCACCGATCCGTTGATGTTCCGCGAGGCGGACAGTCTCTGGCGCACCGGTCCGGTCAGTCCGACGGTGAACGCCGCTGTCGGTTCCTATCCGTTTGTTACCGCGGATATGGAGGGTCAGCCGAGGACCTCTCCGTTCGATGTCGGTGCGGATGAGATCTCAACAGCTCCGGCAACGCATCGTCCGATCCGTAAAAATGAGGTCGGTCCGCTGGCACTCGTCACGTCGGTCCGTCAGAACGGGACCGGTATCCGGCCTGCCGCATTCGCTGTGCTGGAAAATTATCCGAATCCCTTCAATCCTGCCACCACCATCCAGTTCGAGGTCTCGGTCAC
>JABWAK010000171.1 GCA_013361065.1 Bacteroidota bacterium | reverse complement strand
CCAGGACCAGTTCTGCGTCCAGATCGCAGCATCGTCCAGCAGTTTCCAGGGAAGCGGGGAGAGCATTATACCGAGGATGCCTCCGCCGGTGAGTTTCAGGATATCACGTCGGGTGATGGTGGTTTGCATAGGAGTGTCCGGTCCGGTCTTCATTACTTGTGACACGCCACGCATCCGTCGCGGCGGTTGTTCGTTGCATGGCACCGCACACAGCGGTCCATCTTCATCCCTTCCCACGGTTCACCGCCGATCCCGGCGATGTTCGCCCCCCAGATGTCCCGGCTGTACCCGGAGATCCGGTTCGTCTGATGCAGCCGCAGCGTGTCGCTGGTGCCGTGCGGTCCATGGCATTCTGCACAGGCGATCTCCGCCAGTGTCGTGTGCTGCGCGTGCGGGAAGTGCGCATTGTCCGGCTGTCGGGAATAGATCTTCCACGGGATCTCTTTATTGGGAGTGATGAACTCATCCACCAGACGCTGTTCGGAAACACTGGTGCCGAGCGGAGCCGCATGGCATTCGGCACATTTCGCCGTGGCCGGGATCCCCTGGAAGCGGCCCGTTTCATTCAGGGTATGACAATCCGTGCACGACATTCCTCCGGACTCCCCGGTGTGTGTCCGGTGGCTGAAATGGAGCGGCTGCTCGGAGGAACGGTAGAGGAGTGCGGGGAAAAGGAACCAGCCGGCGGAAAGGCCGAGCAGGATCCCGATGACCGTGAAGAGTGAGGCTCTCATTGTGGGATGTTCCAGTGGATCAATGGTGAGAAGAATTGTGTGTAGAGTTTCAGCAGTTCCTCGCGGGACAGGAACTGTGCGAAACCGGACCCGTACGTGCCGCCGTCCGCCATTAGCACCGTACCGTTCTTGTCCGGCCGCGACGCTGTCCGGTGCGCGAACCGCGTCATCCGGTCCATCTCGCTCTGCATCCAGGGACCGACGGCGTCGCCGGTGATCAGTCCTTCCGTCACGGAAGTGCGGTGCGAGGAACGCTCCGGTGTCGCTTCGAACAGCCAGCCGGTCCGGTAGGGATCGTTGACGATCTTGGACGGATTGGTGCGGAGGTACGTGTTGGCGCGGGTGATGGTGAGCCGGTGTGGGAAGACCAGCTGCAGTTCCACACCACGGATGGAGACGGAGACCGCAGGACGGTGCGTGCCGGTGCCGCTGATGAACGAGAGATGCTCCGGTGTGCCGAGCACACCGGTGATGAATGCATCGAGCCCGATATGGCACGTTCCGTCCGCCGCGAGTTCCATCCAGAGATGGTTCGGTGCGAAGTAGAGCTCTTTCGGTGCTTTGATGGTATTCGCACTCGGTGTCGCACCGGCGGCTGCCTCCGCAGCACAGTCGCCGGGTTGTGCAAGTGCAAGATAGAGCTCGCAGTAACCGTGGCTGTCTGTTCCGCATTGCGACAGGACCGACTCCGTGTACGGGATGTACTTGGTGACGGGAGCGGCGGTGCAGTACTGCACCAGGGATTCATGCAGGAAGGGGCAATGGTCCACACTGGGATGCTCCTCCGCATGTTGTTTCGCTGCCGGACAGTTCACATAGTCCGGCGATGAACACCGTTCGTTCCCCGGCTGCTCGGATAACCGGACGATCATCTTCCGGTATGCCGACGCGCGGCAGAACTTCACTTGTGCTTCCCTCAAGAATGGACATCGCATGGTCGTTGCTCCCGTCTGCCGTTCGTGGTCAGTTCTCGGAACGCTGGATGTTGGATTCATCCTTCGCCGCATCGTTCTTCGCCTGCGGTTTGCCGTCCAGCCGTTCGCCGCCGTCCGCCATCGTGATGCCGAGTTCGCTCAGCATGAACGAATGGTCATCCTGCAGCTGCGGAACACGGACCTTCTCCTTCATGCCGGCGTAGAGTTCCTTTCCCGCCACCACACCGACGGCAACGATGCAGATGAGGGCCACGATGCCGAGACCGGCGTTCGTGATGGTGAGCCATACTGTTTCGGAATTCATCGAGTCGAACATAGTTCCTCCTTCGTTGTGTGGATCGAGTTCCAGTGGTATTGTGCGTGATGCTGACTGTTTAATGGCAAAGGATGTGCCATCATGAAGCGAACGAGTGTAACCGTTTATGTCATCATCAGTTCCGGTGAATCAATACTGGACCGTTCCCTTCAGCAAACATTCCTGTGTGTGGGAATTCCCGTCGGGATGTGTGGGATTTCCCAACAGCAACACTACGGCGAGAGACTCCATACGGCATTGTGGATATTGATGAAATTGCATTTTCGGGCAGAACACCTGTGTGTGCTCCGACAGTGTCGAAAAAATCAACGCAGGACCATCCTGTCCGGTATCGCTGCCGATATCAATGCCGTAATTTCCCACAGAATCGAATCCCCGGACGAAGCGATGCCCTGAGAATGATGGCACGGGAGATGCAGTATGATGATGCAGACGGTACGACACCGACCGAAAGGCACCTATGGACCGCATCAAGTCACTGCACCGATATCTTCCGAAGAAGATCTCCCAGAAACTGATCCTCTCCTTCACCGTGATCATGACCATCGTAGGCGCGGTCTCCTCTTATATCCATGTGAAGACGCAGGAGAAGCAACTGCTCGAAGCGATGATGCTGGGAGCCGACCAGCTCTCCGGCTCCATCTCCAGCGCCACCTGGCATGCTATGCTGGCCGATCAGCGGGAAGCGGCATATCAGACGATGGAGACCATCGCACAGAAACAGGGGATCACGCGCATCCGCATCTTCAATAAGGAAGGGAGGATCATGTTCTCCACCGCGCCCACCGATACCGGAGTGGTGGACAAGGATGCCGAGGCCTGTTTCATGTGTCACTCTGCCGAACAGCCGCTGGTGAAGGTCGATGTACCGACCCGCGCACGCGTCTACACCACGCCCGACCGGCACCGGACCCTCTCCATGATCACGCCGATCTACAATGAACCCTCCTGCACCGAAGCGGATTGCCATGCGCATCCTGTTTCGCAGAATGTCCTCGGTGTGCTCGATGTCTCCATGACGCTGGACAATGTCGATGCCGAGATGGCGCAGCTGCAGGTCCGGGTCCTTTTGATCTCGTTCGCCGTGGTGGCGGTCATGAGTCTGTTCATCATCTATTTCACCCGGCGTGTGATCGATGTTCCGATCCAGCATCTCATCGCCGGTACCCATGCCGTGAGCGAGATGCAGCTGGATACGCCGATCATCATCGACAGCAGCGAGGAACTGGGGGAGCTGGCCCGTTCATTCGACGTGATGCGCGTCCGGCTGAAGCAGGCGCTGGATGAGATCAACGAGTTCACCGAAGGACTGGAGGTGAAGATCAAACAGCGGGCCGACCAGCTGAAGGTGGCGCACCAGAAATTGCTGCAGAGCGACCGTCTTGCTTCGCTCGGTCAGCTCTCCGCCAGCGTGGCGCATGAGATCAACAATCCTGTCAGTGGCGTGCTGAACCTGGCAATGCTCATGCAGCGCATCATGAAGGAGGACGGCATCCCAAAGGAACGGGTGGAGGAGTTCCGCCGGTACCTGGCGCAGGTGGTGAACGAAACGGCGCGGGTCGGACGCATCGTGCAGGACCTGCTTGCCTTTTCGCGCCGGTCCAAACCGTTCCGCGCGAAGATCGATTTCAATGCGATGGTCCGTTCCACGCTCAGTCTGCTCGATCACAAACTGAAACTCGCCGGCGTCCGGATCGATCTGCAGCTGCAGCAGGATCTTCCGACGGTCCATTGCGACGGTTCCCAGATGCAGCAGGTGGTGATCAACCTGATCATGAACGGAGCGGAAGCGGCGCAGGGGAGACCGAACGGGACCGTCATCGTGCGGACCGAGTGTTCACCGTCCCGCGAACAGTTGCAGTTCACGGTATCGGACAACGGAGAAGGGATCCCTGAGGAGAACCTGTCGAAGATCTTCAGTCCGTTCTTCACGACGAAAGGGGAAGGGAAAGGGGTCGGCCTCGGACTCGCGGTGGTCTTCGGCATCATCGAAGCGCACAGCGGTGATATCGATGTAAAGAGTGTATTGAAAGAGGGCACCAGTTTCGTTGTCACCTTACCCTTTGATGAGAAGACAGGTACGATATCAACGGCGAGTGAAACCGATCCCAAGATCTCAACGACGTAGTGAATCAATGAATCAATGATCCATTGATTCGATTTCTCATGGTTTTCTCGTGAACTCCATCTATCTCATACCGTTCGGCACTATCGATCAGGATATCCTGCCGCCGCTGGAGGTGACGCTCTGGCAGGTGTTCGGGTATGATGTACAGCGGCTTCCGGCACTGGCAGAACCGGCGTCCGCATTCACGCCCGCCACAGGACAATGGAACTCGTCACTTCTGCTGCGGGACCTGCTCTCGGTGCGGCCGGAGGATGCCGTCCGGCTGCTCGGCATCACCGAACACGATCTGTTCATCCCGATGCTCAGTTTCGTCTTCGGCCATGCGCAGCTCAACGGACCGGCAGCGGTCATCTCGCTCGCCCGGCTCCGGCAGGAGTTCTACCGGCTGCCCGGCAACATTCCGCTCTTCCACCACCGGGTGATGAAGGAAGCGGTCCACGAGCTGGGACATACATTCGGGCTCATCCATTGCGCCGATCCGCGGTGTGCCATGTCGCTCTCCAACGGGATCCGGCAGGTGGATGCGAAAGAAGCAGAGCTCTGCAGCGATTGCTATGAGCTCTTTCAAAGTTCTGTGGTATCGATTTGAGTAGTAGGATTGAATAGATCCTGCTTTCTGACAGTACAATTTCAATATGATGGTTTGCATGAGGACAATTCTCATTTCGTTGTTGCCGGAAGTAAGGACTTCAGCGATTGTTGGAGATTCTCTATCTATGATAGAATTTGAAGTTGTTCTTGTTGACAAGATACATGCGGGTGGGTGCGAAATGTCGGAGGATGAGCGAATGGGAAAGCGATGAACGACGGGACTTTTGATGGCGTTTTTTGCCATCAACGGGCATGAGCGAACGGGGTTCATCGCGCGCGTTACATTTCGCAAGGGGTTCTTTTGCTTCTTTTCTTGCCCTGTCAAGAAAAGAAGGAACCAAGCTTCTATAGTTTATTCTGGATCAATGATTCGATAACTCAGTGGATCATAATCGCCGTCTCAACGGCATGGAGAGGATACAATGAAGAAACTCTGGAACATCATGGTGGTGGATGACGAGGAAGTGATGCGTGAATCGCTCGCGGCCTGGCTCCGGGAGGACGGCTACACGGTCGACACCGCTGAATCCGGTCTGGAAGCGATCGACAAGACCAACCGGAAGGATTATGCCATCTATTTCATCGATCTGAAGATGCCGGGGGGCCGTGACGGGATCGAGACGATGATGGAGATCCGCAAAGTGCGTCCGGAAGCGTCCATCATCATCGTCACCGCCTATGCCACGGTCGATACCGCCATCACGGCCATGAAAGAGGGAGCGCAGGAGTACATCGTGAAGCCGTGCAACCCGGAGGAGATCTCGCTCCTGGTCAGCCGCATCATCAAGATCAAGAACCTGCAGCGGGAGAATTCCATCCTCCGCAAGAAGCTGACAAAGCAGTACAGCTTCTGCGACATCATCAGCAAGAATCCGAAGATGGTGGAGATCTTCGGACTCATCAAAGAGGTCGCCAGCCTCCGCAGCACGGTGATGATCCAGGGGGAGAGCGGGACAGGGAAGGAACTCATCGCCCGGGCCATCCACTTCTCCGGCGACCGTGCCGCGAAACCGTTCGTCGGCGTCTCCTGCGCGGCGCTCACCGAGTCGCTGCTGGAATCCGAACTGTTCGGACATGAGAAAGGGTCGTTCACCGGTGCGACAGGACAGAAGAAAGGGAAGTTCGAGATCGCAGAGGGAGGGACCATCTTCCTGGATGAGATCGGGGACATCTCGCCGAAATTGCAGATGAGCCTGCTGCGCATCCTGCAGGAGCGGAACTTCTACCGCGTGGGCGGGACGGACCAGATCGATGTCGATGTCCGCGTGATCGCGGCGACGAACCGGGACCTGGAGCAGGCGGTCAAGGAAGGGAGGTTCCGCGACGATCTCTTCTACCGGCTGAATGTGATCAACATCCATCTGCCGGCACTGCGGGACCGCAAGGAGGATATCCCGCTGCTCGTCCACAACTTCATCGAGCATCTTGGTCCCGAACTGGGGAAGGATGTACAGGACATCACGGAAGGAGGTATGAAAGTGCTGCTCAACCATCAATGGCCCGGCAATGTTCGCGAACTGGAGAATGCGGTGGAGCGTGCCATCGTCACTTGCCGGTCGAAGGTGCTGACGGAGGAGGATTTCACCTTCCTCATCGCCCACCAGGAGGAGAAGAAGCAGTGGGAGGTGCCGGCCAATCTCACGCTGGACGAGATCGAGAACCAGGCGATCACCGTCACGCTGCGCAGGACGCACGGTAACATCAAGGAAGCTTCAAGCATCCTGGGAGTGGACCGGTCCACGCTTTATGACCGGATCAAGAGGTACAATCTTCCGAGGAATTAGAATATAGAATGCGACGGGATTAATTCATAGATTGTCGTGAAGCAGAACGAACGCATCCACTCACACACAGTCGCGTGCAGAGCATGCTTGACCTCATCATCATCGGCGCCGGTCCTTCGGGACTTTCGGTCGCCATCGAAGCACAGAAGAATGGTCTCTCCCATCTTGTCATCGAGAAGGGAGGGATCGTCAACGCCATCCGGAAGTTTCCAACGGAGATGACCTTCTTCTCCACACCGGAACTGCTGGAGATCGGCAATGTGCCGTTCACCTCCGCGCAGATGCGTCCCACCCGCGCCGAAGGACTCGAATACTACACGCGCGTGGCGTCGCACTATGCACTGCAGTGTCATTTCTTCGAGACCGTGACGTCGGTGCATCATTCCGGCGAATCGTTCGTGGTCAAGACCAACCGGAATGTCTATCTTGCGCGGAATGTCGTCATGGCGACCGGATACTATGACAATCCGAACCGGCTTGGCATCCCCGGCGAGGAACGTGCGACCGTGTCGCATTATTATCACGAACCGTACGCTTACTACCGTCAGAACGTGCTCATCATCGGCGCCAAGAACTCCGCAGCGATCGCGGCGTTGGAACTCTACCGTCACGGTGCGCATGTCACGCTCGTCCACCGCGGCCCGGCACTGTCCGACAAGATCAAATACTGGATCCTTCCGGATTTGCAGAACCGGATCACGGAGGGGAGTATCACGGCGCATTTCAATACGACGGTCACTTCGATCGGCGAACATTCTGTCCATCTGCTGAAGGAGGGAGTGCCTGCCGAACTGCCGGTCGATTTCGTCTTTGCGCTGACAGGATACCACCCCGATTATGATTTCCTCCGTGCGTGCGGTGTGGAACTTCACGGAGAGACCTTAG
>JABWAK010000170.1 GCA_013361065.1 Bacteroidota bacterium | reverse complement strand
TCTCCTTGAACAGCTGCTCAACGGCGACTTCGGGATGGAGCGCCATGAAACGGTCGAGCTGCTTCTGCAGGACATCGCGCACATCGGGACGGTCCTGATGCCAGATGGTGATGCGGACACGGCCGTCATCCTTGCGTCCGCAGCCGGCGGCGGCAAGCACGATAAGGAGGAACCACAGGAGCGTTCGGTATCTCGTCATAAGAGGTTCAATGAGAGGAGAGGTTCTGCGGACCGGAAGTCCCGGCGCCGCGCTGTTCCTTCACCAGCATCCAGAACAGCGCGGAGAGTGCAAGGGAAACGCCGCTGATGATGAAGATGATGTTCTTGTCCTGTGCATCCAGGATGAACTTGCCGACTACGAGGCTGACGAACAGCTGCGGCAGCACGACGGAGAGGTTGAAGATGCCCATGAAGAAGCCCATCCGGCTCTTGTCCACCTTCTCGGACATAACAGCGAACGGAAGACTGACGATGGAGGCCCAGCCGATACCGCAGACCGCCATCAGCAGATACATGGTCATGGCATCCTGCGCCAGCGCCACGATACCGAAGTATCCGGCCGACATCACCGCGACGGCGATGGTATGCATCCGCACACGGCCGATCCGCTCGGCGAGCGGTTCCAGAACGAACGCCGGCAGGATGAAGCCGACCGTATTCAGCACGGCGAATGATATGGCGATGATCTGTCCGGAGAGCACGCTGGCCTCCGACGCCGGTACGCCGGTCATGAGTTTCTGCTGGATGAAGGCGATGATGAAGACGAACATCGTCTGGACGCCGATCCAGGAGAATCCGTGTGCGATATAGATACGCCATAACTGTCCCCACTCCGTGGCGCTCTTCTCGGTCCCGGCAGCCGTTGCGGCAGAGGCGAGCTGACGGGGCTCCTCCACGAAGAACATCGGCACCACGGAGAACAGGAAGACGATCACGACGCCGAGGTTGATCAGCACATAGTTCCCCATCGTTGCGCCGACCACATACGCGAGCACGCCGAAGAACCCGGAGATGGTCTGCATCCACGTGTACCCTTTGGTACGGGCATTCCCTTCCGGGGTGACATCGGCGATGATGGAGCGGGTGGGATTGAAACTGATATTGATGGAGAGATCGAGTGTGAGGGCAACGATCACGGCGACCACCAGAAGATTGCCGATGCCGAGCGCCGTACTGATCGTATCGATGTTCGGCAGTGCCAGCAGCATCAGCGCCGCGAGCGTTCCGCCGATCAGCACGAACGGACGGCGCCGTCCCCCCCAGAACCAGACATTATCGCTGATGAGTCCGACGATCACCTGTCCGAAGATCCCGGCGAGCGGACCAGCCGCCCAGACGATGCCGACCTCATGAATATCGAGATTGTACTTGGTCGTCAGCAGCCAGCTGAGCGCGGAGATCTGAATGGAGAGCGCGAAGCCCATCGCCGTGGAGGGGAGACTGAGCAGCGCATAGAACGGGTTCGAGATTCGTCGTTGGATATCGAGCATAGGTCAGTTCTTCCGTTGGCCGAAGACATCGCTGATGACCACGCGGCTTTGCGTGCCGTCCAGCAGCAGTGTGCGGTGGTGCTGCGGGAACTCCTCCCCTTCCCAGCTGCCGGTCGGACCGCTGTTGGTATATTTGTACTGGAGTTCCGTCCCCGCCGGGAACTGGAGGATGATCGTATAGATGGAATCGTTTGCCACCTCATCCCCCTGGGTCGTGTCATCATACATGCGGACGGAGTTCGGCGTCCAGGAACCGAGCAGCTCGTGATTCCCGGCGATGTAGATGCCGCGACGGACGAAGATACTGCGCGCATCGCAGTGGAACACCACCGTCACCATATCCTTCTTGCTCTGCGCCATCGTCCCGCCGGTCGCTTTGGTCGTCATCTGCGCATGCTCGGAGATGATGGGATTGAAGATCCGTTTCGGGAATGTCCCTCCCGCCTTCTCGCCGAAGATGTACAGGTTTCGCAGATGGGTGATGAACGCGATGTCGAACGGTTTGTCGCCGGCCGGAGCATTCTGGTCCGTTCCGTACCACCAGAACCAGTCGGACCCTTCGGCGGCATACATCGCCTCCCATGTCTTGTAGGCATACCATTGTTTCGTGCCTGCCTTCGGTTCATCCGCGGTCGGCTTGGGACGTTTCACACCGGATGTTTCCAGATCCTGACGCGCCACGAGCAGATAGTTCCATGCGCGATTCTCTTCGTCCTCGCCAATCCAGGTATCGTAGTTGGCATTGATCCAGGAACCGGGATAGAGCCAGTCCAGTTTCTTCATCGATTCGACCGGATGGGCAGCGATCTTCCGTTTCGGATTCCCGTGGATGTATTCGGACATGGTCACCGTCACCACCTGCCGGCTGGCATAGAGCTTAGACAGCTTCCGGTAGAGTGCATGAAGGAATTCCTTGGCGTCGTTGTCGCGGCGGTACCACTCCCATGCATTTTCGCCGTCCAGGATGACCGTCAGCAGCCGGTCCGGCTCCCCTTCCTTCGGGGCATAGCGGAGGATCGACTTGATGAAATCATCGGCGGCATCCTCGCCGACGAAGTTCTGGTAGGTGAAACCGATCTTATCCGAAAGTTCCGTCTCACGGAAGACGACAGCAACATCGGTGGAATCGACCTCGTACGGGAAGTACTTCGGCTGATTGTTCGGCTTGGAACGGGCGAGGATCTTCTCGTCCGTAGCGATCCACTGGATGCCGTTCTTCTTGAAGATGGGGACCACCTCGTGGGCCACGGAGCCTTCTCCCGGCCACATGCCGAGCGGCGGCTGTCCGAACGTCTTGGTATAGTAATCGACCGCCATCGCCACCTGTGCATCCGCATCGGAGGGGAACGTGAACGTGTTCGGCATGGCATCGTTGGGCTGGCAAATGCGTGCGAGATCGGAATTGTAAATGAGCGGAAGGATGGGATGATAGAACGGTGTCGTGGCGACCTCGATCTGTCCCTGCCGTGATTTATGATTGTACATCAATTTCTTGTGGATCGGGATGACATTCGCACAGACCTTGTAGGTCTCAGCAACGATGCGGTTGCAATCCTCTTCCGTGATCTCGCGTGTGAGATGGTACGTGCCGTCCGAGTGCTTTGCGACCAGATCGGTCAGGTCGATCACCGTACCGTCCGGCAGCCAGTTCTTCTTCTCCAGGAAGTCCGGATCGAAATGCGCCAGATAGAACCAGAACTTGATCTCGCGCAGTTCCTGCTCCGTGAACTTCTCCTTTCGGGCATTCCGTTCCTTCAGCGCCGCATAGGCCGGGAAGCGGCCGATCTGCACTTCGCTGATGCCGAAGGCGTTCCAGGTGTTGGTCAGCAGGAACTTCATGTCCTGTTCATCGAACTCCGCCGTCGGTTTCAACGCCAGATCGATCCAGGGATCGGTCTTCCCTTTCCACGCAGCGAAGAACTTCTTTGCATTGACCCGGTTCTTCTTGAGGTCGACGAACGGTTTCAGACGGTCCACATAGTACTTCTGCAGCTGGAACAGCATGGACGAGGTCAGATTGACATTGTAATGGATGTCCGGATACTGCTCGAGGATGGACGCCATGTCATAGTAATCCTTCGTGGCGTGCGTGCGCACCCAGGGCCCCTGAAGCTGGTCCGTGGCGGGATCGAGATAGAGCGGCTGATGCTGATGCCAGATGAGATTGACGTAGAGTGTGCCGCCGCTGTGAGGATACGTGTCGTTCATAACACCTTGGGGGGTTGGTTGATAACCGTGGAATGCAATTTCGTTATTTTCCCTGAGAGTAAAAACCGAATTCTTTCCGCTATTATTGTAGTTCTCCGTGGTGCCGGGGTTGGATTCGTCCAGCATCCAGACCCCGTCCACATACAGCTTGTACTGATAGATCCCCGGTTTCATCGCCACAACGGCGCTGAACACACCGGCAGAATCCTTCCGCATCGGCGATGCTTCGCGCGTCCAGCTGTTGAAATCACCGCAGACCGAGACCGTCGTCGCAGGGCCGTGATAGGTGAACCGTACGCCGCCGGGAACGACGGACGGCTGTGCCTGGACAAGCACCGTGAAGAGGAACAGTGAAACGATCGCTGTTTTCATAATGAGGTCATCCTTGGGACGGCCGTCGATGCTCCGACCGGCTCCGAGTTTATTTTACAAGCATCATCTTTCGGGTGATGGTGTGACCGCCGGCGGTCAGCGTGCAGAGATAGATCCCGGACGCATGTCCAGCTCCGTCGAACGTGACAGAATAGAGTCCCGGTGTCTGCACGCTGCTCACCAAGACTGCCGCTTCCCTGCCGAGCATGTCATAGACCTTCACGGAAACGAGACCTTCCGTCGGGACCGCATACCGCAGCTGCGTGGAAGGATTGAACGGATTCGGATAGTTCTGCTGCAGCTCGAATGCTGTCGGCACGCCGGACTGATCGGGTCCCTGTCCGACGGAGGTGATGCCGAGCTGAGCATTGGTCTTGTTGGAATAGACCTTCGCCGTGAATGCGTTGATGGGGAAACTTGGCACCGAACCGCCGGTGACGGTCAGCTGGCTCTGGTCGAACACATCATACCATGTTCCGTCGCCGAGCCACGGAACATTCGCCGGCGACTGATTGAACGGATGGAGGTTCGCCACCACCATCACTTTGGAGTTGGTTGCGGCATCCTCGAATCCATAGACGATGGTCTTAGCCGCCTCATACCGGAACAGTTTCTTGAGCTCGCCCTGATACAGCGCCGGATTCTTCAGCCGCTGTTTGATGAGCGTACGGTAGTACGCCATGTGATCGATACCGCGCGCCACCAGGCTCCAGTCCCATTCCAGAGGACGGTAATTCAGTTTCAGTCCGTCGTTGGACCATCCTCTGGGAGCGCTGAACTCCTGCCCCATCCAGAGCATCGGGATGCCGAGCGAGGTGAAGACGAACGTGGCATAGAGTTTATCCCGCTGCAGCGCTTCGGCGAGCGGGATCCCCTGGAACTGCGTCATCTCGTAGATGAGCGACTGCTCGTCATGCGTAATGGTGGCATTCACCGGTTCCGTCCTGCCGCCGTAGCTGGAGGGGGAGTTCGGCGTATCATTGCCGGGATACTCGCTCAAGCCCAGCACGTGATTCTCATAATCGGTCAGCGACGTGTTCTGGAACCGCGCATCATCGAAGATCTCATCACGGAACGAATCATGCCACCCGCCGGTGAGACCCGAATGATAGACGAGCGCAGGACTGCCGGGCAGATGCTCCGCGATCTGATAGATTGTGCCATCGTAGAGTGTATCAACGGCATTCGCCCATCCCAGGATCCCCTTGGTCGGTTCGGCGGTGTTCCAGCCGATCCCCTGCGTGTAATCATAGCGGAATCCGTCGATGCGGTACTCCTCGATCCACATCTTCAGGTTCTCCAGGATCAGCTCCTGGGTCTCCGCGGTCCAGTGGTCCATATCCTTGAAGAACTGCAGTCCATCCTCGTTGTAGCGGACGTCGTTGTTCAGTTTGAAGTACGGATTCGCCGCTTCGTCCGGCAGCATCTGCCAGAGCGGTCCGGTATCGTTCTGATGGTTGTAGACCACATCCAGGATGACGGCGATGCCGAGTTTGTGTGCTTCGTCGATGAGCTGCTTCAGTTCCAGCGGGATGCCATAGCCCGGTTCGAGGGCAAAGTAATGATTCAGGTCATAGCCCCAGGAATGTCCGGATTTGCCGACTGTGCCGTAATCGTTCACCGGCATCAGTTCGATGGCATTCACACCGAGGTCCTTGAAGTGCCAGAGAAGGCTCTTCAGATCACTGAAACCGGACTGTCCCGCTGACCGGCCGTAGTACCCGCCGCCGAATTCACCGACGTTCAATTCGTAGATGACTAATTTATTCAGCGGAGGACGCTGATAGCCTGTCGACTGCCATGTGTAATCATCCGCGGAGAGTCCGGCGGAACCGGTCGAGAACCTGGTACCGGATGTGCCGAACTGTCGTCCGAACGGATCGGAGACCAGCTTGTTGTTCTCAAATTCGTAGAGATACTCATAGATAGTGTTCGGCTCCAGTTTCAGATTGAGCCACCAGTTGTCGGAGCCCGGATCCTTGCGCATCATCACCGGTGTTGCGGCGGCGGCCACCTGGCCGGCAGGCGCGATGCGGAGCATAACGAAGGTCTTCCCCGGAACACGGATGCGGAAGGTGGTGGAGTCGCCTGAAGCGATCGATGCTTTGGTCACACCATGACGAGCATATCCCGGCATCGGCATCGAGATGACCGTCACGGCCGGTTTCACATAGACGATGGAGTCCCCTTTATCGTTGGTCGCTACCAGACGGAGGAAATAGGTCTTGGGCAGCGGCGATGCCAGCGTATGATTCAGTACACGTTTAGCAGTGAGGAATGATGAGGTCACATCGGTCATCACGGCGGAGGATGCATTGATGCCGGCATAGAGTTTCACCGAGGTGATGACATCGCTGTTGGCATGGACGATCCCGGTCACGAGACGGGTGATATCGGTGGAGGTCTGCTCCTGATAGAACTCGAAGAAGAAGAGCTTCGTCATGCGGAGCACGGAGTTGTTGTTGTCCGCGGCATTCTGCTCGGGGTTGAGAGGATCGGCGTACCAGTTCCCGTCATGGAACTTGTATTGATAGACGGAATCACCCAGCGAACCGCGGCCTGCATCGTGGATCTTGAAGGTGTATGTTTTCGTCCACGCTCCGATGGCTGCGTCGTAGGTCATGGTATTCCCGGTGGACCAGCCGGAGAACTGTCCCGGTAGCGCGACCGGCGTCCCTGCCCCCTTGTGGGCCCGGAAGGTGATCGTGACACTGTCAGCGGAGGTCTGTGCCAGTAGTCCGGCGGCGGTGAGCAGAAGGAGGAGGAGTGTTCGTTTCATGATAGCGGTCCTTTACGTTACAGAGTGATGATACGTGCGGAGCGTGCAGCCATGGTAACCTGTAATTGTCCCTTGCTCACTGTGAGCCGTTCTCCGCTCAGCCGGTCCGTTGCGCGGGAGGATGTGCCCTGCACCGGCAGACGGAGCGATGCTTTGGAGTTCTGTTTGTTGATCACCACGATGACGGCATCGGCACCGAGGCGCCGTTCAAAGGCGAAGATGTTCTTCGCACCATCCGCCAACAGGGTCGTGTACGTCCCGCGGCGCAGCGCCGGGAGTTCATTCCGGAGTGCGATCAGTTTGCGGTAGTATTGCAGGAGCCCAGTGTTCCATTTCATCTCGTCCCACGGCATACAGCGACGGCAGTCGGGATCCTTCCCCCCTTCCATACCGATCTCATCGCCGTAGTAGACCATCGGCGCACCGACGTAGGTCATCTGCAGCGCTGCGGCAAGCCGCACCCTCCACTCCTCGCCGTTGCAGAGCGTCAGGAACCGTTCCGTATCATGGCTCCCGAGCAGGTTCTGCATCGCAAAATTATTCTCGTC
>JABWAK010000169.1 GCA_013361065.1 Bacteroidota bacterium | reverse complement strand
TCAGGATGGCGAGCACCTTCCTGTCCCGGCGTATCTGGCGGAACTCCTTCCGGACGATCGGCAGCAGCTGACGGATCATTTACTTGTTCCCTCCCCCGTGTTCCAGCAGATAGATGAAGACATCCTCCAGGGACGGTGCGATCCGTTCCACTCCGTGCAGCGGGATGCCGTTCTGTGCCAACAATGCAGAGACGGCGGAACGTCCCGCCTGCTCATCCGCCACATTTACATGGATGGAAGTGCCGAAGACCGATGTCTCCACCGCCCACGGCTGTGTCTCGATCAGCTCCATCGCGCGCACCACATCGGAGCAATGCACCTCCAGGATCGGATGCGTGATATGTTCCTGCTTCAGTTCCTTCGGACTGCCGGAGGCGATGATCTTCCCGGCGTTGATGAGGATGATGTCGTTGCAGTATTCGGCCTCTTCCAGGAAGTGGGTCGTCACCAGGACGGTGACACCGTCCGCCGAGAGCTCGTTGATCAGTTCCCAGAACTTCCGCCGCATCACCGGATCGACGCCGCTGGTCGGTTCATCCAGGAAGACAATGCGCGGTCGGTGCATCACTGCGCAGCCGAGCGCGAGCCGCTGCTTCCATCCTCCGCTGAGCGTCCCGGTGATACTCGTCTCCCTGCCGTGCAGATTGGCGATGCCGAGCACCCATTCCTTCCGTTCCTTCAGTGCTGTGTCCGTGATACCGTACACCCTGCCGAAGAACTCGATGTTCTCCTCCACCGTCAGGTCCTCGTAGAGCGAGAATTTCTGGGACATGTATCCGATGCTCTGCTTCACACTGTGGGGATCCGTATTGATGTCGAAGCCGCCCACACGGGCGGTCCCTTCAGTGGAGGTGAGCAGCCCGCACAGCATCCGGATGGTGGTCGATTTTCCGGCGCCGTTCGCACCGAGGAATCCGAAGATCTCCCCCTGTTTCACGTCGAAGTCGATGTGATCGACCGCCGTGAACGCGCCGAACCGTTTCGTCAGCTGACGGACCTCGATGGCGTTCATGCGGTCCTCCCTTCCGACAGGAGCGAGATGAAGACATTCTCCAGCGACGGTCGCACCGTGCGCCATTCGGTCACCGTGACTGACTGTGCAGCGAGGTATGCGAGGATCTCCGGCATCTGTACCACGGCGGACCGGACGACGATATTCAGCCGGTCTCCGAACGCCTGCACTTCCATCACCGCCGGATGGTGTTTCAGCAGCGCGAAGGAGCGGCGGATTTCCGAACAGACGATCTCGGCCACTTCACCGCGCATCTGCTGTTTGAGTCCGGCGGGCGTATCGGTGAGCAGCACCTTCCCTTCGTTCATCAGCGCCACGCGGCTGCAGCGTTCCGCTTCATCCAGGTACGGGGTGGTCATGACGATGGTGATGCCGGTCTTGAGAAGCGCGGAGAGGACCTTCCAGAAGTCACGACGCGAGACCGGATCGACGCCGGTGGTCGGTTCATCCAAAAAGATGATGTCGGGGGTATGGATGAGCGTGCAGGCAAGGGCCAATTTTTGCTTCATGCCGCCGGAGAGTTTGTCGGCAAGACGGTCCCGGAACGGTGTCAGCCGGGTGAACTCCAGAAGTTCATCGCGGCGCTGTTTGTAGCCGCGGACCTTGTGGATCTCTGCAAAGAACTCGATGTTCTCATCGATGGTCAGGTCCCCGTAGAGCGAGAACCGCTGGGAGAGATACCCGATGCGGCGTTTCACCTCTTCTTTCTGTTTCTGCACGTCATAATCCAGCACGGTCACCGTACCGCTATCCGGTTTGACGATGCCGCACAGCATGCGGATGGTCGTGGTCTTCCCGGATCCATCCGGACCGACCAGTGCGAACATCTCGCCGCGTTCCACTGTCAGGGACAGTGCATCCACGGCGGTGATGGTTCCGAAGGTCTTTGAAACTGTGGAGATCGAAAGCGCCTGCATTGCGAAATACTCCTGTCAGTCCCGGGAACGCAACATTGTGAAACCGAACATGGTTGTGGAAACGATGATCGAGACAGCGCCGAGAAGGACGAGATATGGAGGCAGTCCGAAGTATACTTCTGACAGGATACCCATCGGCATCAATAGACCGGCGAGGGCAAGCCGGGATATCCACAGAGCCGTGCGCGGCGGGATCGAAAGGTGCATCAGCAGGTATCCGATCACGATGTTCAGCAGTGCAAAAAGATTTCCATGCACATGCGCCAGTTTCGATTCAAAATGCGGTCCATTGAGACTGCCGGCGATCCATGCCTCTTTCTCCGGAGAAAAGTCCCGAAGATAGATCAGCACAAATCCATACATCATGAATGCAGAAAGGACAAGGAATCCTGTCCCGATATTTATCTTCCCTGTTTTCATATCGACCCCTCTATTGTTCGCTGAATTTACTGAGAATGACGGAAACGGAAGGTGTGCCGACGATCTCGTGCAGCAGTTCCGGATCCAGTGTAACGATCGTTGATGGACTCAGCGGTACCGAATCCCTTTCCGTGCCGACGAACATCATTCCCGAGCCGGTGATACAATGAATGGTGATCGGCTCTTTTGCCGTATGCGCAGCAAGAACACCTTCATCCCGGAGTGTTATCTGCACGATGGTACGCCTGCTTCCTTTGAACAGAACGGTGACCTCCTTTTTTCCCCCTTCACCAATGGCGGTCTTCACCGGAAGTATTTTCATGTTCTTTTCATCCCCTGCGGAGGGGCCCTCAGCGCGAAGCATTGCACCACAGACCATCAAGAATGCCAGAATTGTTCTCATAACATTTTCCTCCTGTTGTTCGGAACATTGGATGGATATTCACTGCAGCACGGCATCCGCCGGCATGCCTGATTTCAATTCACCGGAGCTGTTCTCCACTTCCAGTTTCACACCAAACACGAGTTTCGTCCGTTCATCCTTCGTCTGCACATTGCGCGGTGTGAACTCCGCCACCGGTGATACGTACACGATGCGGGCAGGATATTTCTTCTCCGGGAAGGTATCGATCAGCACATCCGCGTTCCCTCCCAGCTTCACGTTCCCCAACTCCGTCTCGTTCACATAGATCATCAGCTCCATCGTTTCCAGCCGCGAGATGCGGGCGAGCACACTGCCCATGCCGACCAGTTCTCCCTCTTCGATCGGCGTGTAGGTGACGGTCCCGCCGACCGGCGCGATGATCACCGCATCGGAGATCTGTTTGCGGATGAGGTTCGCCTGCGCTTTCGCCTGGTCCACCCGTGCTTTTGCTGCATTCAGATCCTCCCGACGGGCAAAGCGCTGCAGTTTCTGCACGTTCTGTTTTGCCGCATTGTATTGCGCCTGTGTGACGGTGACGCGGGATTCGGCATCCTCATATTGTTTTGCAGAGACGGACCGGCTCGCATACAGTTCTTTGATGCGGTCATAGTCCGCGCGGGCGCTCTTGAATTGGGATTCGGTCTGACGGACCGCTTCTTCGGCCGATTGGAGGTCCTCCGAACGCGCCCCGTTCTTAAGCAGCTGATACTGAGCTTCTGCCAGATCGATACCGGCCTGTGCCTGCTGCAGCTGGAGCTGCTGGACCTCAGCATCGATCACAGCGAGCGTATCCCCCTGCTGCACCACACTCCCTTCCGATACCAGGAGCCGGAGCAGCTGACCGGACGTTTTCGATGAGACATTCACTTCGACCGCTTCCAGGATACCGCTCGATTCGATCCGCTGTTCACTGCTCCCGCAGCCGGGAAGGATCAGGGCCACCGCGACGAGCGGCAGCGTGACCGCACGAGCTGCCGTGAGCAGCCGGGAGTTCATTCCATTGAGCATACTAACCTCTTATAGATTGGTGATCTCGTAATTGACGAATTCCTTCCGCGCATCTTCCGTGAGAGAACCTTCGAAGATGACATGGAAGATCGTATACAATGCTTCTTTGGGAGAGAATGCGTGTTCGGCAAGGACATCCGGTGTGAGGATGTTCTGGAAACAGGTGGTCACCATCAGAACGATCACTTCGTCATTGATATCCTCGCGGAACACCTTCTCCTCCTTCGCACGCCGGATCATGGCGACCACTTTGCCCACGATATGCTCCTGCCGGAACCGTTCCACCTCGTTCCAGATGACCGGAGCGAACCGCTTCATGTCCTGCTGGAAGGATTTGCTTAACTTCCCGACGGTCCTGCCGATGAAGATGATGAGGTCCGCCAGCCGGTGCGTGAACGGTTTGTCCTGTTCCGTGATCCGCTTCACTTCCTTCTCCACCCGATGCATCATCATCCAGACGACCGCTTTCACCATCTCTTCCTTGCTCGGAAAGAACTTGTACATCGTCTTCTTGCTGATACCGAGTTCACCGGAGAGTTCGTCCAGCGTCACTTTATTGAACCCGGAACGGAAGAATCGGTCTTTCGCCAGTTCCAGGATCCGTTCTTTCGGTTCGTGCTCTGCAACATCCATAATATTAATCCTTCGATGGAAACTTTTATATTATTTTCAGTTTCCGTCAAAGCCAAAAAAATGCCACAATTATGGCTACTTTTTTGTGGAAACTATTATCGTATCTTGCGTTTCCAATATATAGCGTTTTCAGTTCCCTGTCAAGAACAAATTCCTATCAATAACTCTCCTTTTTTGACGGGAATTTTCCGCTCTTCACATCGGACATGTAGGAACGGAACGCAGTCCGCATCGTATCGGAAAGATTCGCATACTGCCGGACAAAGCGCGGTTTGAACTGTTCATTCATGCCGAGCATATCATTGGTCACCAGCACCTGTCCGTCGCACCCTGCTCCTGCGCCGATCCCGATCGTTGCACAGGTGACACTCCTGGTCACTTTTGCCGCCAGTGCATCCGGTATCTTCTCCAGGACGATGCCGAAGACCCCTGCCTTGTCCAACGCCTTTGCATCCTCCAGCAGCTGCTTCGCTTCGGCGGATTCGCGGGCGCGGACCTCGTACGTACCGAACTTGTAGATGGATTGCGGCGTCAGACCGAGATGGCCCATCACCGGAATGCCGATATCGACCAGCTGCTGGATCAACGGAACGATCCTCTGTCCCCCTTCCATCTTCACTGCCTCAGCGCCGGACTCCTTCAACAGACGGCCTGCGTTTCGTACCGCTTCCTTGATATCGACCTGATACGACATGAACGGCATGTCCGCGACGAGCATCGCGCGTTTCACCGCGCGGCGGACGACTTTCGTATGATAGATGATCTCGTCCATCGTCACCGGGATAGTGGTCTCCAGTCCCTGGAACACATTCGCGACCGAATCCCCCACCAGGATCACATCAACGCCCGCTTCATCCAGCAGCCGTGCGGTGGTGAAATCGTATGCCGTGAGCATCGCGATCCGTTCGCCGTCCCGCTTCATCGCCAGGACCGTCTTGGTGGTGATCCGCTTGTACTCGCTCGATTGTGTGCTCATAATGCCGCCTCGATGGTGGATGCAACGGTGATGCCGAGGGTCCGTTCGAATCCCCGGATGACAGCGGAAGCTGCTTCCTCTGCCGTGACCGTCCTGCCGGTTGCAGTGGACAGGTCGATGGTCTTGCTCTCGATATCGCTCAGGATCTTGTTCCGCACCTCCTCCTCCTTCACGGTGAGGAGTTCCGCCAGCAGCCGGTGCTCCGTGCCAAGCAGGATGGAACCGTGCTGCAGCACCACTTCGGGGAGTCCCGGAACGGTGAACCGCCGCTGCGCACTGCCGACCAGTTTCCGTCCGTCGATCTGCACCTCATACCGTGCAGAGGCGGAGAAGCACGGGATCGATTCCTGCTTCTTATACAGCGACTGGAAATTCAACTGGGAGGATTCATAGGAAACGGCAGCGCAGATACCGGACAATCCGTCCACCAGCGCCCTGCTGATGAGCGAATAGATCTCGGTGATCCCTGCCCCGTCCGCCGGCATGGCGACGGCGTAGGTGAGTTCGTTCGCATGGAGGATCGCACGGCCGCCGGTGGGACGACGGACGGTATCGAATCCGTATCCGGCACACGTCTCGCGGTCGATATCCTCCGCGCGCTGATTGTAGCCGAGCGAGACCGCCCATGGATTCCAGCCGTAGAGACGCAGTGTGGGCAGCATCTCGCCGCGCTGCACAGCGGCGGCCAGGGCCATGTCGGTCTCCATGTTGGCGGCACCGGACAGCCGTCCGGAGATGATGCACTGCCACCGTTCCGGGATGGTCATGCGTTATTCGCTGTCGCCGGAGCCGTGACGCCGCGCCGTGATGATGCCGCGTCTGGACACGGCGATGAAGTCGAGCAGGTTCTGCACCTCGGGAGTGACGGTCATGCTCTCTTTGATGCGCTGGACGCCCTGACTGACATTGAGGTTGGAAAGATAGAGGATCCGGTATGCATCGTTCAGCGCATCGAGCGCTTCCTTGCTGAACCCGCGGCGGCGCAGACCGATGATGTTGAGCCGTTCGAACGAGACCGGCCAGCCGCCGGCAATGATGTACGGAGGGACATCCTTCGGATAGCGGAAATGACCTCCAAGCATGGTGTGGGCGCCGATATTGACGAACTGATGGATGGCGCTCAGGCCGCCGATGATGGCGAAGTCGTGAATGGTCACATGACCGGCCATCTGCACCGAGTTTGCGATGATCACATTGTTGCCGATGACGCAGTCGTGCGCCACGTGCGTGTACGCCATGAGCAGGCAGTTGCTGCCGACGCTCGATTTGCCGTGCTGCTTGGTGGTGCCGCGGTTGAGCGTACAGAACTCACGGATGGTGGAATTGTCGCCGAGTTCGAAGAAGGTCTGCTCTCCCTTATAGGAGAGGTCCTGCGGTGCGGTCGAGACGACCGCTCCTTTATGGATCTTGCAGTCCTTGCCGATCCGCGCACCGTTGGCAATGAGCGTGTGCGGTCCGATGTAGGTCCGTTCGCCGATGGTGACATCGTCCTCGATGACGGCGTACGGTTCGACGGTGATACCGTCCGCCAACTGTGCTTTGGGGCTGACGATCGCTGTGGGATGGATGCTGAGTGCCATGGTCGTGTTATGCCTGTGGGGTTTTGGGTCTGTCGACGATCGTTGCCATCATCTCCGCTTCGCAGACGAGCTGGCCGTCCACGTACGCCTTGCCGTCGATCTGGCAGATCTTGCTCCGGCGGCTCTTCATCGTGACCTCGTAGACGATCTGGTCGCCGGGATGGACGGTCTTGCGGAACTTCGCGTTGTTGATCCCCATGAAGAAGACGAGCTTCCCTTCCTGGTCCGTGCTGCCGTCCAGCAGCAGCACGCCGCCGGTCTGTGCCATCCCTTCGATCATGAGCACGCCGGGCATCACCGGCGCGCCGGGGAAGTGCCCCTGGAAGAAGGTTTCATTGAACGACACGTTCTTCACCCCGACGATCTTTTCGCCGAGCTGGAAGTCGATGATCTTATCGACGAGCAGGAAGGGATAGCGGTGCGGGAGGATGCGCTGCAGGGCGTTCACGTCGAACACCACCCCTTCGCGCTTCTCGTGCTGGTACTTCTTGATGATCTTCTTCTGCTGG
>JABWAK010000168.1 GCA_013361065.1 Bacteroidota bacterium | reverse complement strand
CCACCGGTTTGCCCAGCAGGGGATGACCAAGTTCATACACCGTCACGGAGATGACGGACACACGAAGGAAGAAAAGTCCCTTGAGTTCGGTGGTGCCGAGGAGAGAGACGAAGAAGAAGGCGGTGGCGACGGTTCCCAGCGAATTGCCGAGTGTATCAGCGATATGGAAGTCATTGATCCCATGGGCATAGATGTACGGCCGATAGTATGCCCGTGCTGCTTCGTAGACAAGCACCGCAGCAAGACCGATCGCCATTGCGATCATCCGGCGCTTCGATTGCATCCACAGTCTCACCGCTGTGATCACTGCATCGGTCATCGTTTCAATTCCCGTAATGAAGGTATGGGATCCGATCCTCAACCGCCTGCCCGCCGGTAGTGCATCGCAACAGCACCGCAGCGTAGCGGTTGGGCCGAGATGAGCTCCAGACGCCGTGTGCCCGGCGTTCCGGTCTGGAACAGCGTCGGTCCATGCCCGGCGAGCCGGGGGTGGACGAGGAACAGATATTCGTCGATCAGATCGAGCTGGTCAAGCGCGGCAGCGAGTGAATGGCTGCCCAGCAGGACGCCGGCAGGAGTAGCATCCTTCAGTTTCTGCACTTCTGTGCGCAGGTCGCCGGTGATGTGATGACTGTTGGTCCAGGGGAACCTGCTCCGAGTCCCCGACACGACGTATTTTGGCTTCGTTTCCAGTTTCACTGCCCATTCGCGGATGGCCGGCGGCGCCGGTTCGTCCCCGCGGGCAACGGCGGGCCAGTACTGTTCCATCATCTCGTAGGTCACGCGTCCCCAGAGCATCGCGCCGCTGTCGTCCATCAGACGGGTGAAGAAGGCATGCGTCTCGTCGTTTGCGATCCCTTCCCGGTGGTCGATGCAGCCGTCCGGAGTGATGTTCATGCTGAAGGTCAGGATTCCCATAATCTCCGATCGTATTGTCCGTTGCGGATGGACTCAATATTAAACAATTGCAGGAGGGAACGCAAGCAACAACGCGTTGCACTGTGGCAGCAGTATGCCGTGTCAGCCTGGGCAATGTGCTAGGCGCACACCGCGTTGTTATAAATCAACCGATGCTGATACAAGAGCTGCGCTGGTGACGGTGTTCGGATACGTTACTGAATAGCTTTGATCCTGAGAGGTCATCACAAACCTGCCGATTCCGAGATTTGCACCGATCGAAAATGCCGCCGTTATTCTCTCAGACATCTCAATGTCAACACCTGCCCGAATTCCCAGAGATGGTCTAATGGATTCTGTAGACGCGGTCATGTAGGAAAAGGCACCACTCCACTTCTCCATTGCGCTCCAATATGTGATCCCGGCAGTGATCGTTAGAAACGGACTCACAGGAGATGGTACGTACAACTTGGATGCGGTGATGATCGATACATCATGGAGTATGAAGTGCGATGATGATAAATATGTGAATTGTTCGGCCGAACTGAGCCGCGCATAGTGGGACTCAAAAGAGATCTGTAGATGAGTTCGACCATTCAGATCGAACTCGGTGAATGGATACCCTAATCCTATCGAATAATCACCTATGACCGGAACATCGTGAAAGTTTTGGCGAAACTCGTAGAGCCACGGTAACGCAGGATAGCCGATAAATACAGAGAATCCGTTCTGCTGAGCATTTCCAATGCTTAATATGATCAGAGTAAAGATGCCAATGTGAATGTATCGGATCATCGTATTGCCCGCCAAACGGATTGGAATTACGTTGCGTTGAACCTGCCCGCTGACTTTGTGGCGGGCGTTGCACTGCGGACACGCGCACTGGTTTTCAATTGCTGATCATACGACGAATCGTATGTTGTGTTTAGACTTCACGACACTCGAAATATTTATGAAGCTGTAGTTACAATAGCCTGCCCCGGCATGCTTCTCTGCGGGGTTCATTTTAAAATGATTAGGCAACAATTAATTTGGCATTGAATAAACCATCAGCTCTCCATCAATCTTATCAATATTTATTGTTAGTGTATCAACTCGTTCTTGAAATGAAACGAATAATTTAGTCTTACCCATTTTATTTGGAAGTATCTTGTTCTCTGTAATCGTTGCTATTGTTGTGTCCTGAATGCGCAAATTATTATGACTAATACGAAGGACACCGTCAATTGATCTTAAAACATTGACAGTGTCTCCATCCCATTTAATTAACATTCTTTCACTGTTCGCGCTGAAAAAACCAATTACCCTAAATGATTTATCATCGGAATGATAAACTTCAATCCTGGGATATTTCTTTTCAGGAGTCCATTCTGTTACCTCTCTATACTTAAATATTGGTAGAAAATCTTCGTTAGAAGTGAGGTATCCTATAAATAAAAAACTCACAAGTATGATTGGTATTACTAGTTTCAATTTATTATAAAAAGTTGACATTGATGCCTAACGGTATGTGTCTCACCGGCGCCGCGGGATTCTGTAAAATGTGATTGAATTATCTCGACGGTGCGGCATCCGGTGCAGCCGCGGGTTAGGGAGAAATTATTATTCTTTGTATTCAACTATACTCTTTTTGGTAACAAGAAATAGTTTCTTTGATAGTAAATATTCACCATCACTATGAACATTTGATATTTCTTTTTTCATTGATTCGATGCCAGACTTATCAGACTGCAATGTGAAAAAGAGCAAATCCTTTGATGGAATGGCTACCACTAAATTATCTCCAAGAGTATCAATTTGCTCATCCCATATCCAATCCAAAAGAATCGTGGACGCTTCCCAATTATATCCGCAGATTATCATTTTAGTCTTAAAAGTTGTATTTGATATTCGAATTTTACCATCGAGAATATTATCCAGGTTGGCAATGGATGTCGCTAATAAAGTAGAATCTGTAATTGATTTTGGAATATCATTTCGCTTCAATAGCTCAAAGTTTTCCCCTCTGTCTATTCCATAATAAACAAATAGATCACCGGCAATTTCTGTGTGAATTGGTTCATCCTCCTCTGTAAAAATTATATCAACCATATCATCATGGGGTCCATCTGTAAAGTGGACTTTAATAATTGGATATAGTTTATCCTTAAATGAACCATATTCTTCAAGGGAGTATTTCGGTTGTGCCATAATAAAAGTGTGAATTGTCAATGTATAAAATAAAGTATGTTTGATGGCATTCAAAATATTTGCATCCTAACGTTTGAGTTGAGCGGCGCGTACGCCGACGATTGAGCTTGGCACTTTATCTATCACGCGTCCGCTCCAGCGATTTGTTGGGTCGACCGCTACTAACGTAACCCATCCACAAACTCTTGATAGTTCGACCATTTCGGATCTTCTGCAATATGGATCTCGATTGGAAAAGGTGGCTGCGCTCCGAGCGCCTGATTCAGGCGGGACAAGAATTCCTCCTCTGACCTCCCGTAGTAGATCCACTCGCGTAAGTCCTCGCCAGTGGACACCAACGCGAGAGTCGAAAATCCGCCTGCCTCCACGACAGGTCCAAGGAAGTCTTCCATAGCGTCCATGCGCTCTCGCTCCTTAGGTAGGGGCATTCCATTTATCCCCTTATACTTCCAGACGATGATGGCTCGGACCGGCTGAGTCGCACGATCGAAGCCTGCATCAAATTCATTCACATATCGAAAAATGATGACGCGCCCTGTCTCGTCGTTCTTGGATGTTGCCGTGCCCCAGGTTTTTGCCATAGTGATTCCGCTACATGTAAGTCCAATTGCCATCAGGATAAGAAGACGTTTCACGGGCGGCCTAACGGACTGGAGCTAAGCCGCGTTGTAACGTTCCAGAGTTCCGCGACGGTCTATTAATTTGTTGACAAGTAGTTTGTTCGTATTTCATGTTTAGAATTATTAGTAACATCAGCCCAAGCGCGTCGGCGGTTACAGCGTTGGCTTGAGTGACTGGTTAAGGCTCAAGGCGATATTAATAAAACCTTGCATCTGGTTTGTTAATGAAATGGACTTCATCAATAGCACACACTCCATTACCTCCTGAGAGTGGACGATAACCAATTAATACTTGGCCGTCAACAAATTCAGCCTGTATCGCAATTGCCGGTATTTCTTCATTTGTTTCAGTGTCCAATACTATAACGCATGAAGGGATAACAATTGGCTCAATTCGTGTTTCTTCATCTGGTTCTTGAATGAAAAAAACCGCCCTACCTTCCTTTACATCGGCTTCAGTTGCAAGCCGACCATTTATGCATGGCGTCGTTTTCCATTCGCTTATATTTATTGTACCCCAAAGGTCTTCTACCATTATGATTCTTGCGCCCTAACATGTGATTAGATAGAATAAGGTATTATATAGAATCTGTCGATTGTTTTTTCTTACAATAGGGAAAAACTCCATGGTGAATTATGGCGACAAAACTCCTCGACCAGGTGTGTGAAGCGATCCGTATCCGTCATCTCAGCCCCAAAACCGAAGAAGCGTATACTCATTGGAACAATCGGAATATTCTCAATTACAAGAAGCGCCATCCAACTGAGGACGGTGCCTCCGTGCCTCAATACTCCTCTTTTATGCCTGAAAAAGCAAGCGAAAACGGGGGTGTGACCTCAAATGGCAATCGTTTATCGAGGAAAAACAGACTCTCAGGTGTGATTGTTGTGGCGAGAGTGTAATGAAGAAGTGAAAAAGTTCTGAAATCAGCATCGATGGATGCCGGCGGGATGGTTCATTCCGGCTTTTTTGCGAATCGGAACGAAGACATTATTTCAACGTGTATTGGAATAAACTGTACTCGATCAGTCGGATGAATGTTGTATCATCCGGTGAGAGGATCCCTTCAATCTTCACCTTCCCGATACCGGGTGCAACGTAGAGATCGGCGTACATCACACCTTCGGGATCATCCGCTAAAAACTGCCGATACACGACACAGGTGAATGTACCGGCCAATGTCGGAGTTGGTTCATGGATGGAGATCACCTGAAGATCGCCGAATCCCTTGTACCGTTCGTACAATGTGGGTGGATACTTAAGATACATCCGCGGTGTAGTGATATTCACGATCATACCGCTGTCCGTACTTCTGCACGGGTATGCAAACATCCATCTCCCGGATGAATATTCAAGGACCGACCATTGAAGCGCATTGATCATCGTGTCCCCGACGATCCGTTCGATATATGTCGACGTATCGGGAACGGGATTATTCCCGACGGAATCGTATTTGATCAACCGATACTGCCACACATTCCCTACGGCGAGCGGATAGAACGGGACTGTCTTGCTTTCATCGGCTCCGGTGTCCGTACAACCGGGACTCATAATGAAGATGAAGCAGAGGAGGAGCCGGCTGATGGTGCCTAGGAAATGCACCTCGCGGTCTTTGGAACGTGCGGTATGAATGCTGGGTGACCGGTTGGTGGTGGAGATGCCCGGTTCAGGAAGTTCCGGGTGGGCAAATGAATCGGGTGAGCGGTGTCCCATTACCATAGCCTCCACGCGAGTCCAACGGAACAATGGCCATGGAAATACTCAAGCGTGTAGCCGCTCAGATCGCGTCCGTTCCCCTCATACAGCACCGTATGGATGTACCGGAGTTTGAGCGCACCGAAGAGCAAGAACCGCCCATCGTCGTCGACCGCGAACATCGACCGGATGCTCCCGTTCACTCCGATCCCGAATGAATTGAACGCATCGATGAATGGATCCATTCCGCTCTGGAACGGGAATTCCGTTCTCCGGTTCGTGTATGCGAACGAGATCCCCGCTGCATAGGAGAGTCCGGCGGCGGTCCGCGGGGAGAGACTGATATCGACAGGGAACGTCCGCTGTACAAGCGTGGCCGATCGGGTGGTGATGGTGAATGAGGGAGGACTGGCGATCAGAATGTTATCGAACAATGTCGTGGTTCCCGTCCGGAAGAATGCAGCTTCCATCCTGACCATGAAATCTTCGGACAAAGGCATTTCGACCCCGACCGATCCGCCATAATGGAAGGAGATATCCTCATCTTCGGTGATCGGCAAGAGATTGTCGGAATGATAGAGGAAATATCCCGCATCGCCGGACGAAAAGATCGTCGTCTGAGAGAAGGCAGAGAAAGGGAGAAGCAGGATCAAAAGGGCGACGGCGCTGGTTCTCATGGCATTTTCACCAGGAAATGTCTGCGAATAGTCTGTTCACTGCCGATATCCAAAACATAATAATACATCCCTTCCGCCATCCCTTCCAAAGCGAGAAGAGTTGAATAGATACCCGGATCCTGTTCCTTTTCGACCAATGTCCTCATCCTTGTGCCATAGGCATTCTCGATGGTCAGAAGAACAAATGTTCTCTTCTCAACGGAGTATTGGATCATCACCGAACCGTTGGTCACCGGCTCTGCGGGTGTCGACTCGCAGGAGGACAGGAAGAGGAGGGGAAGCAGGAGAATGATATTCTTGATCATCGTATGGAGTTCGTTGTTATGTTGTATGAGAAGCAAACGGGAAAACATTGTCGTTGATGAACCATTCCCGCAATGATGCTCTGTTTTTGAATTCAATCATCGGTCTCCTTCGTCTATTTTAATGAAGGAGTAAGCGATTCTGTGGTCTGTCCTGAGCGAGTCTAGATAGATCGATAGACTCTATGAGGAGGAGGATCAGATTGTCCTGAATTGCCCTATTTGTGGAGAAAGTGATTAGACGGCAATGAGGACTCATTTCAGTAATTGAATGTACTTGCCAAGGTTTCGATAGAGAATAATCCATACTGTGGAATGTATGCACCAGAATATTACCATGACAAATGTAGAAGTATCATCAGATGTCAAAAACATGGTATATAGGAAAAAATACAAGGGATAATACAATACTATATACTTCAATGTCGTTGGAAGCATTAAAATGAAATACTTTTCAATGAACCTGTTGGAACTTGCTTTCATACATCTGTTGTACACATACAATATACCTGCGATCCAGATGAACAACTGAGACAATAATGATAGGATCATTGCACTACGTGTACTTGTCTTATTTGAGATCGTAAGAATTGATACGACAGAGGATAGGACTGTTACGGTGAAGTAATAATAGAACTTCTGTGATTCTGTGATATCATTATTGTTATACTTCTCAATGATCTTGTTCGTATCCCAGAGTATCATTGAATCATCTTCCTTTCCAGCCTATCGGATTCGGTTGACCCGAACGGACAATCCAAAGGAGTGTATCGGACCGTCCGGGCTGCCCCGAAATATTTCAGTGCACAAGGTAACCGTTGATTGATTCTTAGATGAGCTTTGTATCCAAAGATGTTAGTTGACGACTCACCATTTGAGTTGCAGAGCGGATTAGTTGTTCAGCCCATGCTGAATGCGCGTTGGTCCTGTTTCTCATCGAGACGAAGGATCGGTTTCCCCCCCCCCGAAGGGTCCCGTTGGGGGTGACTGGTTCGGCAACAATATGAACTAATACGGATACTGTATTGATCTGCCGGACAATTGAATTTGATAACCTGATATAAATGTACTCGTTGCTGGTTCAGCAACGCAGCCATTACATCCGGAAGACTTTTCCGTTTTCTCTGAATATATCGATAC
>JABWAK010000167.1 GCA_013361065.1 Bacteroidota bacterium | reverse complement strand
TATGCCGAATGGAAACTGAAACTGCTGCGGTTCCTCATCGAACGGTTGTGATCCCGGTGCGCCGTTCCCGCAGCGCATACGGTTTCCAGACTGACCGTTCCCCCTGCACCATCATCCCCCCGTCGAACTCCGGTGCGCCGACACGTTTCACCGGCACCCGGAACATTCCGTTGGTCACCACGATGGTATCCAGATAGTACCGCATATTGGTGAAGGTCCCGGAGAATGTCCCTTCAAGGAGCGTATCATTCGCTGTCGTGATGGTCGCCGTGGCGTTCATCATTAAATACTCGTGCGGTTTTTTCGAGGCATCGTACGGATTGAAGCCCTGTACATAATAGATGATGGCGGCATTCCCGGCGGTCGCGAATGCCAGCGTACGGGGGTACAGATAGAAGGATGGTGTATGGAAATCGAGTTCCACGATATCGATCTTGTCCACCGCATTCACCCTGTACGCGATCACCGCAGTGAGTCCGTTCCACTGCACCGCCCCGGCCCCGTTCTTGGACGGCGGCGATTTCTGCGAGACGGCAACGGGACCGGTCACGGAGAATGGTCCGGCAGACGAAGCGTAGGAGACCGTACCGGAACCCGGTACGTTGATGACCGCCACCGAGGAGACGTGGATCGTCACTGACTGCGTCGGCCAGGAACCGTCCTGGATGACGATGGTGGAGGTGCCGATCAGGGTGGTATTGATGGTCAATTCACCGCCGTCCAGCTGGATGGCGGTGACCTCCGGATTGGAGTTCATGTCGATCTCGTACGGCATCGTGCCGCCGGAGATCCTCACCACCATCCGGTCGCCATTCATCATGGTCAGTTCGGTGGATGTTGCGGTCAGTGTCGGTGCTTTCGGGGCAGGTGCCGCTTCATCCTCACAAAGGAAACCGGTGAACATCAAAGCAAGGAGCGGTGCGGCGAGAAGGAACAGGCGAACGGTCTTCATGGTCGGTCCGAATTCATAAGCAGGGTGAACGAACGGCACAATGTAGGTGTTAGGAATTTTCGAAGCAATGAAGTATTTTGCACTATATTCGGACAGCGAAACAGTTCCCTGTTCCCGCAGTCTTCATCCATCCCAGCAGCAGTGAATCTCCATGAATGCACCGTTCTACACCGGCATCCGCACGGCGGATGACCTGACAATATCCATCCAGCAGCGTCTGGACCGGGCACAGGCGTGCCTCTCCCAGATCGAAGAACAGCGCGGTCCGCACACTGTCAGCGGCACCCTGGCACTGTATGACGAGATCCTGCTCCATCTGGATGCCGCCGGCAGCCAGACATCGCTGCTGGAGAACACCCACCCGGACGGCGCGGTCCGCACGGCCGCCGAGGGCCTGAGCCAGAAGGTCTCTGCCTTCGGTTCCGCGATGTCGCTCAACCGGAAGCTCTTCGATGCACTTGCTGCGGTCGACATCACCTCCGCCGATGCCGATACGAAGCATTTCGTCACGAAGACGCTGCGCGATTTCCGGTTGTCCGGTGTGGACAAGGATGAAGTGACACGCGACCGGATCAGGAAGATCCGCGAGGAACTGGTGCTGATCAGCCAGGAGTTCTCCCGCAACATCCGGGAGGACAAGCGGCAGGTGACCGTGACCGATCCTTCCGAACTGAACGGGCTGCCGCAGGATTACATCGACCGGCATGCACCGAACGAACAAGGCGAGATCGTGCTGACAACGGAGTATCCGGATGCGGTTCCGGTACTGACCTACGCCGTGAGCGATGCGCTGCGGAAACGGATGTACATGGAATTCAACAACCGCGCCTATCCGAAGAACATGGACGTGCTCGACCGGCTCATCGCCAAACGGTACGAGCTGGCGCAGCTGCTCGGGTTCGACACGTTCGCCGCTTGCGTCACGGCGGACAAGATGGTCGGTTCCGAGAAACAGGCGGCAACATTCATCGACCAGATGGCGGCCGCATCGCTGGACGCCTCCAAACGCGATTATCAGCAGCTGCTTGCGCGGAAACGAAAAGATGTTCCCAATGCGGAACGGATCGAACCGTGGGAAGCGGGATACTACTCGGAACTGGTGAAGCGCTCCGAATACGATTTCGACGCCCAGCGGATCCGGCCGTACCTGCCGTATGCGAAAGTGAAAGAGGGTGTGCTGCAGTCGATGAGCCGGCTGTTCGATGTGGAATTCCGCCGGAACACCGATGTGCCGGTCTGGCATGCCTCGGTGGAATGCTATGAGATGTACGAGAACGGGACGCTGACCGGCCGGTTCTACCTGGACATGCATCCACGGGCGGACAAGTACAGCCACGCAGCACAGTTCGGCATCTGTAACGGCGTGGCCGGAGTGCAGATACCGGAAGCGGCACTCGTCTGTAATTTTCCGGGAGGTATCGAAGGGGATCCGGGACTGATGGAGCACAACGATGTGGAGACCTTCTTCCATGAGTTCGGACATCTGCTCCACCATCTCTTCGCCGGACGCCAGCGGTGGATGGGACTCTCCGGTATCTCCTGCGAATGGGATTTCGTGGAAGTGCCGTCCCAGCTGCTGGAGGAATGGGCATGGGATGCCGGGGTCCTGCAGACATTCGCGCATCACTATCAGACCGGCGAACCGGTCCCGGCCGCACTCGTGGCGCAGATGAAACGTGCCGATGGATTCGGGAAAGGACTCTTCGTGCGCCAGCAGATGTTCTACGCGATGCTCTCCCTCTCCTGCTATGACCGACATCCTTCCCTCGTGGACACGACTGCCCTGGCCAAGGAACTGCGCGAGAGATATACACCGTATCCCTACGTTGAAGGGACGCATTTCCAGACATCATTCGGGCATCTGGACGGCTACTCCGCCATCTATTATACCTACATGTGGTCGCTGGTGATCGCGAAGGATTTCTTCACGCTCTTCGACCGGAAGAACATGATGGATCCTGCCATTGCCACACGGTACCGCGATGTGGTCCTGGCGCGCGGCGGGGCTCTCCCGGCAGACATCATGGTAAAAGAATTCCTCGGCCGCGAATTCAATTATGAAGGATGGAAACAGTGGCTCGAACAATAAAAAGAGCAATGCAGAATTCATAATGCAGAATTGAGAATGAGTGAATGAATGCATGGTTTATACATCACCCCTTTTGAAATTTTTCAATTTGATAATCTGAAATCTGATAATCTGGAATTCACACCATGAACGAACTCATCCTCGCCAGTATCACCGGTATCGATAAACCGGGACTCACCAGCAAGATCACCAATCTGCTCGCACGGTACGACATCCGCATCCTGGACATCGGCCAGTCAGTGATCCATAACCAGCTGAACCTCGGTCTGCTGCTCGACGTCCCATCCAAATCCGCTTCGTACGAGATGATCAAGGAAGTGTTCCTGAAGGCGCAGATCCTGGGATTGACGATCCGCTTCCAGCCGATCACGGAGGAGGAATATGCCAGCTGGGTGAACGAACAGGCGAAGAGCCGGTACATCGTGACGCTGCTCGGCCGGACCATCACGGCACAGCACATCGCGAAGGTCTCCGGCGTGATCGAGCATCACCGGCTCAACATCGACATCATCGAACGGCTCTCCGGACGGGCATCGTTGAATGAACGGAGCGAGGACCAGCGTGCCAGCGTGGAGTTCCTGGTGAGCGGCGAGCTGGAGGATGCGCTCGGCCTGCGCGCCGCGTTCATGGCCATCACCCACGAATTCGAGATCGACATCGCGTTCCAGGCCGACTCCATGTACCGGCGCAACCGCCGGCTGGTGGTGTTCGATATGGATTCCACACTCATCCGGATCGAAGTGATCGATGAACTGGCCAAAGCACGCGGTGTGGGTACGGAGGTCGTGGCGATCACCGAGGCGGCGATGCGCGGTGAACTGGATTTCGCCCAGAGCTTCACGAAACGGCTCTCCCTGCTGCACGGACTGGAGGAGGAGAAGGTGAAGGCGATCGGGGATTCCCTCCCCCTCACCGACGGGGCGGAGCGGCTCATCGCCACCCTGAAGAAACTGGGATACAAGACCGCCATCGTCTCCGGCGGATTCACCTACTTCGGCAGGATCCTGCAGCAGCGGCTCGGCATCGACTATGTCTTCGCAAATGAACTGGAGATCGTGGACGGACGCGTGACCGGAGCGGTCCGGGGCACGATCGTGGACGGGAATAGGAAAGCAGCGCTGCTGAAAGAGATCGCCGCGAAGGAGCAGATCTCGCTGGAGCAGGTGATCGCGGTGGGGGACGGTGCGAACGACCTGCCGATGCTCCATCTCGCCGGACTCGGGATCGCCTTCAATGCGAAACCGATCGTGCGGCAAACCGCCAAACAGGCGATCTCCACGCTCGGCCTGGACGGCATCCTCTATCTTATCGGCGTGCGGGACCGCGAGATCGTATAGCGGCGGAAGGTTCAGAGGATGGTGAGATGCTTCATCAATGCGGCCCGGTAGGAATCCCCCACCGGGATCAGGTCCTTTCCGATGACGAGCAATGATTCTTCGATCGCTTTGATCTTCTCCAGACGGACGATATGCGACCGGTGCACCCGCAGGAACTGGTCCGCCGGTAGCCGGTTCTCCATCCCTTTCATAGTGGAATGCACGGTATAAGCGCCCTTCTCCGTTCTGATCGTCACATAATCCCCGAGCGCTTCCACCCACAGGATCTCGGTCATCCCTATCTTCTCGAGCCGCCCGTTCACCTTCACAAAGAGCGCATCCGCCGTGCTGCGCTGTTCCTCGTCGGCACCGATGCGCGCACGGACCTTCGCCAGCGCCTTCCGGAATCGTTCGGGTGAGACCGGCTTCACCAGATAATCGGCCACATCGCATTCGAACGCTTCCACGGCATACGATTCGTTGGAGGTCACCAGCACCACCTCCGGCTTATGGGTCAGCGAGCGGATCAATTCGATCCCGGACATTCCCGGCATCTCGATATCCAGCAGCAACAGATCGATCCTCTCCGTACGCAGTGCCGCAGCCGCTTCGGAGGCGGAGGTGCACACCGAGATCACCTCAAGATCATCGACCGCACGCACCAATTGGGTCATGGTCAGACGGGACATCGGTTCATCATCCACGATCGCACACCGGATCATGCAGCGCCTCCTTTCCGATCCTCCTGCCGGATCCACTCCTCAACATCCTTCAACACGTCCAGACAGAGTGATTCCAGCCGGGCGAAATTCGCCGCTGCCGAACCATCGGCATCGCCCGATTCCGCCGATACTTCCAGCGCAGCCGCTAAGGCCTTCAACTCACTGATACCAATGTACGCACCGGTCGGCTTGAGCGTATGCGCCGTGTACTTCACTGCCGGGAAATCGCGTGCCTCCAACGCGGTCCGGATGGACTCCAGATACTGCGGAGTGTTGCGCGCGAACAAGGTGAGCATCTCCCGGACGAAGGAACGGTTGTTCCCGGCGATCCCTTCCAGGAAGGTCGTATCCAAGTATCTCATGCCGGACTCTGACCGGACCGATGCCGCTTCCGGACCCTCGTCGGGAACGGTGCGGACCGGGAGGAACCGTATCAGCACGGCATGGAGATCCTCCAGTTCGAACGGCTTTGAGACGTACCCGTTCATCCCGGCCGCTGATGCACGCGCCTCCGGATCGTACAGTACCGAGGCGGTCATGGCCACAATGGGAACCGAACGGAACGGTTCCGGCATCTCCTCCCTGATCCGCCGCGTGGTCTCGAAGCCGTCGATCCCCGGCATCTGGATGTCCATCAGCACCAGGTCGTACTGTTTCTGGACCAGCATCGACAGCGCCGTCATACCATCCGGTGCCACATCGGTATCGACGGACCACAAGGACAACGACCGCGCTGCCACAAGCTGATTGGCGGGATTATCCTCCACCAGCAGGACCGTTCCCTGCAGCGGCTTCAGTTCCTGCGGGATGGAGCGATGGGCCGTACCTGCGGCACGCTGCCGCAGTGATTCCTCAAGCGGTAATGTGACGATGAAACTGGATCCTTTCCCTTCCGTGCTTTCGACACGGATGTCGCCGTGCATCAAGGAGACCAACTGACGGACGATCGTCAGTCCAAGACCGGTGCCCCCGTACCGCACGGCGATATCCTGCGAGGCCTGTGCGAATGCTTCGAAGATGTTCTCCTGTTTATGGAGCGGGATTCCGATGCCGGTATCGCTCACCGTACAGATGAGCCGCCGACGGACATCCGGTCCGATCCCTGCCGTGCAGGCGATCGTCACCGATCCTTCGTGCGTGAACTTGATCGCGTTGGATAACAGGTTGATGATGATCTGACTGAGCCGCACCTTGTCCCCCAGCACTGCCGTCGGAAGGGACGGATCGACACTGACATTCAGCTCAAGACCTTTTTGCCGCGCCATCGGCCGGAGCCCGACAATGATGTTGTCGATCATCTCCCGCAGCACGATCTCCGAGCGGTCGATGGTGAGCTTTCCCGCCTCGATCTTCGCGAGATCGAGGATGTCATTGATGATCACCAGCAGGTTGCTGCCGGCGGTCTTGATCCCCTGCATGAGGGTCGTCTGGTCCTCACCGAGCTGTGTATTGAGCATCAGATTGGTCAGACCGATCACGGAGTTCATCGGTGTCCGCAGTTCGTGGCTCATCTTCGCCAGGAAATCCTGTTTCGCCCGCAGCGACTCCTCGGCGATCCGTTTGGCATTCGTTGCCTCCTGTTCCGCGGTCTTCCGCTCCGTGACATCGCGGTAGAGCCACATGTGTCCTTTGTACTGGTCGGCAGAGAAGATCGGGATATAATCCCGTTCGAAGGTACGGCCGTCCTTCAGCGCCAGCTCGTCATTGACCACCACGCGACGTTCGGCCAGCATGCCGTCGATGCGCCGGATGAACCCTTCCGGATCGGCGAAGAGGTCCTTGGTCTGTTCCGCCGCCATCGAACAATCGGTCCCCAGCAGCTGCGCCGACGGCACCGGGATGCCGAACAGGTCGCAGAAGTTCTGATTGATGAGCGAGATATGCCGCGTCTCATCCTCCACCAGCACCCCTGCCTGGATGGTCTGGATAAGGGAGGTTAGCCGCGACATCGTAGCGCGGAGGAGCTCCTCCTCGCGTTTCCGTTCGGTGATATTGCGGATGATACCGGTATACAGCCGTTGGCCGTTCCGTTTCGTTTCACCGATGGAGACCTCCAGTGAGAGACGCTCCCCGTCGCTGCGGATGCCGGTCATCTCCAGTGCATGCCAGGGGGACGGGTACAGGATACCGCCAAGCATGGCACGCAGCCGTTCCCGCGGCGTCCGTCCTGTCATCGGCGGCAGGAGGATCTGGAAATGTTTCCCGATGAGTTCTCCGTACCGGTATCCGAACATCGTTTCGGCGAAGACATTCGCGTAGCGGACGATGCCGTTGCGGTCGATGCTGATCACGCCGTCCGAAATGGTCTGCAGGACCGTCCGCTGCGCTTCCTCGTGTTCCCGCAGATCGCCCATGAGGCGGATGTTGCGGAGTGCGAGCGATGCATAGGACGCGAGGAACTGCAGCACTTCGAACTCCTCATCCGTGAATTGCCGGTCGCTCATCCTATTGACAGCGAACGCTCCCC
>JABWAK010000166.1 GCA_013361065.1 Bacteroidota bacterium | reverse complement strand
AGTGTGGACACGACCGATGCTGCGACCGCTCCGGCCGTTTCATCCCACAATAGACGTTCCGATGTGACGATCTGCTCCGCGAATACCGTCCGAAGGTCAACGACGTCGACCGGTTCCGCCAGAAGGATCCGCACATCATTCCCCGCGCCATCCACGTCCGCAACCGCAAGATACTCTTCGCGGAACAAGCCGCTCTCTTTCGGCAGTACGGCGACGGTGTTCCCGGAGAGCTGATACTTCTCCCCTTGTTTCCGCTTCGCGATGCGATCAGGGTATGCAAGAGCAAGCAGGATACCTGTCTCACGGGCACTCTTCTCCCCTGTTAGGACCGGTGCATCGGAACGGACTCCCACCATGGTGCATAATCGTCGCGCCTGTTCACGGATCCGGGCAACAGCAGCATCAGTGTTCGTCCCGCTGCGCTGAAGAAATGTGATCCGTGAACCAAGATCGATATCGGCTCCCGTTGCCGGGCGGAGCAGATCACGTTCATCCAGCAATGCGGCAATGAGAGCCGCCAGTCCGGCCGTGCCCCGTTCCTTCGCTTTGAGCAGCATATGGGCGATACGCGGGTGGGCCGGCAGTGCACCCATTGCTTTCCCGTGGGGCGTCAAAGCTCCGTTCGGTTCGACGGCACCGAGAAAGCGGAGCAGTTCCTGGGCCTGCCGCAGGTGTGATGCCGGAGGCGGATCGAGGAATTTCAGCGTTCGTCCGTCCGGATCTCCCCACATCGCAAGTTCCATGGCGAGCGGAGCAAGGTCGGCGGTGAGGATCTCCGGCCGCGAGAAATCCGGGAGCAGTGCATGCTGCGTCTCGGTCCACAAGCGATAGCAATGTCCCTCTGCCTGGCGTCCCGCACGTCCTTTGCGCTGCTCTGCCGATGCTTTGGAGATGGGAATAGTCACCAGACCTGTCATCCCGCGGCGTGGATCGAAGACAGCGGTGCGGACCTGACCGGAATCGACCACCACACGGACACCATCGATCGTCAGACTCGTCTCCGCGATGTTCGTGGAGAGGATGATCTTCCGTTCGCCGGAAGCGGCAGGCCGCAACGCTGCCCGCTGCCGGGACGGAGGCGCTTCACCGAACAACGTGTGGATCTGAACGCCAGGAGGAATATCCTTCTGAAGCAGGGACTGTTCCGTATTTTTGATCTCGCGTTGGCCCGGCAGGAAGACCAGCACATCTCCCTCCTGCTCCCGCACTGCCCGCAGAGCGGCGGACGCCGTGGTTGCTTCGATCCGTTCGTTGGCAGGCAGCGGCAGGTATGAGACACCGACAGGATACATCCGTCCGCCGGACCGGAGTACTTCGGCTGCATCGGTCAGGCCGGCGACAGCATCCGCATCGATCGTTGCGGACATGATGAGGATCTTCAGATCCCTGCGAAGATGCTGACGGATGTCCAGCACCAACGCAAGTCCCAGGTCAGCGTGGATGCTTCGTTCATGGAACTCGTCGAAAATGATGAGCCCGATACCTTCCAGGGAAGCATCCGATTGTACCATCCTGGTCAGGATCCCTTCGGTGACCACGTCGATCCTTGTCGCAGACGTTGTTGTGCTTTCGCCGCGGATGCTGTACCCGATCGTTTCCCCTGTCCGTTCACCGCGTTGCTCCGCCATGTACTCGGCAGAACGGAGTGCCGCCAGTCGCCTTGGCTCGAGCATCAGGATCTTCTTCCCTCCGAGCCACGGTTCATCCAGCAATGCCACAGGGACGCGGGTCGTCTTTCCTGCTCCCGGTTCTGCGGAGAGGATGACCATATCATTCCGCTGCAGGGCGGTGCGGAGTTGAGGAATGATGGAATCGATGGGAAACAAGGTCATGGTCGGATGTTCGCTGCACAGACGTTCGTGCCGACCCGTCTGTGCAGGATTTCAGCTGATGCAGATGGTGTGAACTACTTCACCAGAATGCTCTTCTTGGTCTCACTGTACGCACCGGAGTGCAAACGGTAATAATAGACACCGCTCGGCATCTCTGCGGCACTCCACGTTCGCTGATAGGAACCGGCCTGAAGATACTCATTGGCCAGAACTGCGACCGTACGGCCGACGATATCGTACACCACCAGCGAGACATGGGACGCTGCCGGAACGGTGAACGAGATCGTGGTCGACGGATTGAACGGATTCGGATGATTCTGTGACAACGACCACGATGTCGGTACTGCGCCGTCGAGAGAGTGCACACCGGCAGAGGTTATTTGTCCGGTGAAGAACTTATCAGCCTCTGCCACGGCTGCAGGACCGATCTTCATGCCGATGTACCGTCCGGGGATATCATCGATCGGAGGATGGATGCCGCCCCAGATACGGGAGAGACTGCACTGGTCCGATGCATCGCGGAATGTCGCCCACTGCAATCGCACATCCACGCTCGGCCCCTCTTCGAAGACGAGATACTGGTTCTTCTTCGCCTCGAACTCTGCCATGCCGCCGGGAAAATACTCATCCCCTGTCAGCAGCGTCATCACTTCTGCAGCGGTGCGGGAATAGGTCGAATGACCGGAGATGAATCCTGCGAACGGCGGGGTCACGAACGACGGACGCTGGTACGGCCACCAGTCCCCGGCAAGGATCCATCCCACTCCTGCCGTGTTCACGCGGGGATCCTTGATGTAATAATGTCCCTTCCAGGTGTAGAGCTTGATCTTCCCGACATTCTTGTTCCCCTCGCCCGCGAGGGAATCACCCGGCATCACCAATTCGATCATACCGGGGATCAGCGGGATACCCCGTTTGTTGTAATTCGGTTTGGTGGAATCGCTGCATTGTCCGCGGTCCGCCAGATACCGTATCGCAGAGATCGGACGGACGTAATCGTACCATCCTTTGATGCCCCAGGCGCTGATCGCCGCATCATGCACCGCACCCCCCATCATGAAGTATGATTTCACATCCCATTCCAGCGGATCCATCACCGGTCCAATTCCTTTGTACCGTTTCTGGAACTGCGGATGGTCCGACACATGATTGAGGATCGAGTACCAGTGTCCGGGAGGTGTCTCGGAGGAAGGACCGTCCGCCCAGAACTCCGCCAGCACTCGGGTGAAATCTCCGCGGGGAACGATCTGCGGCACGTACGGCTGACCGGTCTTCGGATTCGTCGTCCGCCCTTTCCCTTTATCACCGCCGTTCAGCTGATCATAGAACGCCATCAGTTCCGCGTTGGTGGCCGGAAGGGATGTGATATTCCCGAGCGAGGCGGGTGAGATATCCCACTTCACCGAATCGGAAGGATCAAGATGTGATTGCCAGATGGAAACGAGCGTAAATGCCCACTTATAGAGTTCCGAACCGACGGAGGACGGGTTGGTCGTATCGAACATCGCCGGCGGCCCGGGATCGTGGTAAACATGGTATTTGTTCACACCGCGTGTATAGGTCGTTCTGTCCTTCGCTGTCATGGCGAACGGAACGACGTTCCCCCATTCCGGACACAGGAATGGCGGCGTCTTCACAGGGATCGGGTTGCCGTTCTGATCGATGAAGGTGCCGACGGTGATCGGCTGCCAGCGGTTCGGATCGATGATGGTCGAATCTCCGAACTTGATCGGATCGAGCGCCGGATTGAACGATTTGTAATAGGCATTCCCGAAATCGAATAGTTCGTTCGCGCCGTCCTGATAACCGAACTCCGTCACCTTCTGTGCGATGTAATTGCCGAGGGCAGCGGCGGAGCCGGTGGAATAGTTCGTTGAAGTGAACAGTGTATCGAATCCGAGATGGACGAACAATGAATCGAACCGGCGGTATGCATCGGCAGTTGCCGGCGAGAATTTATAGCGCTGTCGCAGCAGGCGGTATGCGGCATAGCTGACCGCTTCTCGGCGGGCGGCAGCGAGATCGGACGGGACCGGGATGCCGTTGAACGGGATGGTGAAACCTCCGACGGTCCTTCCGAGGAAGAACGGTTTGGCCGTGGCATCGAACGCAGCCCACGCATCGTACATTGCAGCTGAGACGTGGAAGAGATTCCGCGCCTGTATCGGCGGCCGTGCGAAATCCTTCCGGATAGCGCTGAGCATCACTTCATTCCATTGGCGGGCGACGGAATGGTCGGCACCGGAAACGCTTCCAGTGCAGACCAACAACAGTAGGAGAATCGTGCTGCGGATACTTGTTTGCATACTGGTTCTCAGATGGTGAATGATCACTGCATCATGGAATCACATGAACGGTACGTCCCTATCAGAATCTCTTCCTGCCGCCGCTGTTCCGCCGGCGATTGTGGTTCGACCGGTCCTGCGCTTCACTGATATCCATGGAACGTCCCATGAAAGGTTTCGCATGCAGCGCAGCCCTGGCCGCTTCGGCATCCTCACGCCGCTCCATCTCCACATAGCCGAATCCTTTAGAGACGTTGTTGGACCGGTCGCGGACGATGGACACATCGACCAGTGCACCGTACGGTTTGAACGCATCCGTCAAGTGCTCCTTGGTCACACTGCGGTCGAGATTCCCTATATATAATTTCACTCATGCTCCTATTGATGACCGACCGGGAACATCCAGGTCCGTGATAAGATATGGATTCTACCGACAGGAATCTATTCCCGTCCGGAAATATCTCTACTGTAGCAGCATAAGCTTTCGAACTTCACTCCGTTCACCGAACCGAAGACGATAAAGATAGAGTCCTGAAGCGAGACCGGTCAGATTGAGCCGTTCCGTATATTGTCCGGCGGACCGCACTTCGTCCGTCACCGTACGGACCAGACGGCCGAGCAGGTCGAACACTTCTAATGAAACGTGACCGTCCTGCGGAATGGAGAACTGGATCGAAGTTGCCGGATTGAACGGATTCGGAAAGTTCTGATGGAGCCTGAATTGTTTCGGTGCATGCACTTCTTTGGCACGGTCGGCATTGGTGAGCAGGCTACCGTTCTGGGTGAGCCGGTAGTGCGTATTCACTGCCAGACCGGTGAATGTTTGGATGGAACCGTTGCTCCAGAGGATCTGGAGTGTATCGATCAGCGGGATCGACCCGAGACCGAAATGCAGCCGGTGACTCATCCCGGAAGCGTAGCTGTTCCCTGCTGTCACCGTGCGGAGCTGACGGCGTCCGCCCGCCAGGAGACGCACACTGCTGCCGACCGCCATCCGGTTGACCGTTGTTCCGGTGAGCGTGATGGTGATCCATTTCCCCGTCCGTTTCTGGGTGTTGATCAACAGGACATTCTTGCCGTCCGTTGCAGAGGCCACAAGATCCAGATACCCGTCGTTGTTGAAATCCCCGTAGGCAAGTCCGTAGAACGCATGAGGATAATTGATGCCATATTCTTTCGACCGTTCCAGGTAGGAACCGCCGGTATTCTCGTAATAGAGACTGCCGACACTGCTGTGACCGTACGTGCTCACCATGAAAAGATCATCGTCCGCATCATTATCGAAATCCTCCCACACCACGCCCCAGGTCATACCGTTGAAATCGGCCGCAACGGTATCCGCAATGTTCAGATACTTCCCGTCCGGCTGACGTTTATAAAGTCCCCCTTTCCCGATCCGGGTGATGTAGACCTCCTCCCAGCCGTCGAAGTCGAAATCCTTCCAGTATACCCCCATTGAATTCCCGGCACCATAATCATGCAGACCGGTCTGGAAGGAGATATCGCTGAATGTCCCGTCCCCGTTATTGCGGAAGAGTGAGCTCGGAAGGAATCCGTCATGCACGGCATAAAGGTCCAGGTCGCCGTCATGGTCGATATCGATGAACGTGGCCTGCATCGATGCCGTACTGGAAAAACCGCCGATGCCGGCTTCAGTTGAGACATCCGTGAACAGGATACTGTCACCGACGGAGATGTTCCGGTATAACAGATCGTACTCCGGAAATTCGGTGGCGATGAACAGGTCGAGCCGGCCGTCGTTGTCATAATCCCCGAACGCCGCGGTCGATGCCAGAGCCTGATAATTGATGCCGGAGACGGCAACATCGCGGAACGTACCGTCCTTCTTGTTGATCATCAGATGCGAACGGCCGTGCTGGAACGATTCGGCCATGAACAGGTCGGGATACCCATCGTTGTTCACATCGCCCCAGATACCGCATTTGAAACTCCCGAAGACCTTCATTCCTGCCGCCGCCGTGACATCCGTGAAGTTCTCTCCGGCATTGTTCCGCAGCAGGACGCAATGACTAGTATCCGTTCCGGCAAGATTGGGGACATTGCTGATGAAGATATCCTCATACCCGTCATTGTTGTAGTCTGCAACAGCGGTCCCGTAATTCCCTGTCTGTTTCGGTACGTTCAGCGTGGTCGTGCGGTCGGCGAACGGGACGTTCTGTCCGTTCAGAATGGTCGCTGCTATCAGTATGGAATAGATGATCCTCATAGTGTCCGGGAAACCGGGCTGCCGTAAAATAAAAAAATCCCTGCACGATTGCAGGGATTTTTCATTCTTCCATTTCTACCTCATTCGAACCGTTGCACGATCTTCCGGTTCTGATGATTCAGGATATCCTTCCCTTCGGGAGTGTACAGGAAATCGATCCGTTCCTTATAGAACTCGGTGATCTTCCCGCGCACCATCTTCAGAGTACTGTTCAGGAAGTGATTCTGTTCGGTGAAACCCTCCCCCAGCACCGCAACGGCGGACGGGAGCCACCGTTCCGGGAATTCACCGGCATAGCGTCCGCCGGACCGGTACGCCTTGATCTCATCCTCCAGCAGCAGCAGTGCGGCACGCTGTCCTTCTTCGGTCGCGACCGTCAACCCCTGCTGTTTCAGCACCGCAACGATCCGCTCCTTGTTCGGGACGATCAATGCGGAAGTGAACTGCGACTGGTCGTTATAGAGCATCACTTGTTCTATATAAGGAGAATTGCCGACCAGTGCTTCCTCGATCCCTTCGGGACTGTATTTCTCGCCATCATGGCCGATCAGGAGGCTCTTCTGGCGCCCGAGCACGTACAGGAAGTTGTCACTGTCCAGATATCCCAGATCGCCGGTATGGAGCCAACCGTTCCTGATCATCTGCTGTGTTGCTGCTTCGTTCTTCCAGTACCCGGCCATCACATTCTCACCGCGGATGACGATCTCTCCCTGCGCACCGACCGGCAGCGCATTCCCCTTGTCGTCACAGATCTTCACTTCGAGGTTCGGTACGATACTGCCGGAGGAACCGAGTTTATGTCTGGCCGGGACATTGGCGGAGATGATCGGCGACGCTTCCGTCAGACCGTATCCCTGGAACATCGGGATGCCGATCGCATAGAAGAACCGCTGCAGTTCGATATCCAGCAGCGCACCGCCGCCAATGAAGAACTTCAGTCCGCCGCCGAATCCTGCGCGGATCTTCTTCAGCAGGATGGCATCCAGCAGTGCGTATTGGAGCCGTTCCCACAGGGTCGCATTCTTCCCTTTGTCCCACCCGATGCCGTTGATCTTGTACCCGAGTGCAAGCGCCTTGCGGAAGAGCGCTTCGAAGCCGTCGCCTTCGGTGACACTTTTCGCTTTGAGCAGCGCCGCTTCGGCCGCCGGCCGGGCACAGCCGAGATTGACGAGGGCGGAGAGCACGTCTTCGTCAACCGGCGAGAGGGTGGGGCGGGGGGCGACCGCCGCGCCCGCGGACGCTAGGCCGGACTACGCGGCGAAGGAGAGAGTGGACTGTCTACATTGCCATGTTGCGCCAGGGCAGGCGCGCAACTTCCGCG
>JABWAK010000165.1 GCA_013361065.1 Bacteroidota bacterium | reverse complement strand
TGTCCGAGGGAATCGTGCATCTCCTGCGCGATCCGCTTCCGTTCCCCTTCCTGACTCTCGATGAGCAGTCGTGAGACCTCCTGCTGCCGCTGCTGCTCCCGTTTCAGCTCTGTCACGCGCCGGTAATAGATGAACGGTCCGGTGGAAAGGAAGAGCAGCGCGACAACGGTGATGAACCACCAGGTGCGCCAGAACGGCGGCCGCACGATCACCACCATCGTCCTCGGTACATCGTTCCACACACGGTCGCCGTTCGCCCCTTTCACCAACAGCCGGTACGTTCCGGGATCGATGTTGGTGAACGTGGCGGTCCGCGAGGTCCGGTTCAGGATCCAATCCTCATCGAACCCTTCCAGCATATAGCGGAACCGGTTCTTGGCAGAGGCGGTGAATTCCATCGCGGCGAATTCGAACGTGACGACATTGTCCGAGTGTCCGAGGACTACGGTATCGGTGAACTCCACCGGAAGCCGGAGGATGGATGTGTCCCGTTTGAAGGAGATGCTCCGGTTGAACAACCGCAGGTCCGTGAACACGACCTCCGGCACGGCGGTGTTCAGCGCAATCGCTTCCGGACGGAAGGCATTGTACCCGTTCACGCCGCCGAAGTACATCCGCCCGTCTACGGTCCGGTGGAACTCCTTCCGGTTGAACTCATTGCTTTGCAGCCCGTCATAGACATCGTAGCTGTGCATATCAGCGGTCGCCGGATCGAAACGTACGATCCCTTTGTTGGTGCTGATCCAGAACCGCTTCCGGGAATCTGTCAGAATACCGTACACCGTATTGTTGGGGAAGCCGTCCCGTTCGGTGAAACTGGTGAACCGCTCTTCGGTGCGGTCGAACCGGTTCAGTCCGCCGCCGTCGGTGCCGATCCACAGATACCGAGCCGGTTCGTTCGGGTCCTCCACGATGCAGAGCACGTGGTTGTGACTGATGGCAGTGGTATCGAATTCACGGTACCGGTACCATTGTTTGGTCCCCCGCTTCGGGTCGTACCGCAGCAGGCCGTTGGTCGGCGTTCCGAACCAATAGAATCCGTCCCGAGTGACGGTGACGGCGGAGATGTCCGAATACCCGGAGGAGTTCGGCGGCGCACCGGCATCGGGATAGAGCGGGAGCAGGTCGTAGAGTTCAGGGACATCGAAGAACCGCACGATGCCGCTGTTCCGGATGATCCAGACGGTATGGGTGCTGTCCTCGAAGAATCCGGTGGCGGAATATTGCTTCCGTTCCGGCGTACGTTCCGGCGCCAGCGTATGCATCGTCACAACACTGTCCTTCGTCATCCGGAAGATGTACGCATCGGAGGTAGCGATGTAGAGGTCGCCGTTCGTGGAACGGAACGGGATCCGGAACTCGTTCCCGCGCATCCCGGCATCGAAGGTGCTCATCTCGTTGTTCTTCTTCTTCAACCGGTTCAGCCGTGCATACACATTGCCATAGAGTGCTTCCAGGAAGTTCCCGGAGCGCCGGCCGAAGAGCGCCGTGCGGGGATTGTACATGACAGCTCCCCATCCTGCCGTACCGACCCAGACATTGTCCGACCGGTCGATCACGAAACCGCCGGCGATCCGCTGGTCCGTGAACGCGGCAACCGCCTCCGCCGTCAAGGAAGCCGCATCGATCCGGAGCAGATGATGGATGGAGGTGGTCCAGAACGTGCCGTCCGATGCCCGCCGCACCTTGCCGCACCAGAAATAGTTGTTCGCCGCAGTGGCCGTAATGATCCGTCGTCGTTCTCCGTTCACATAGAGATCGATCCCGAGCCGGTAGCTGACCCAGACCCTTCCGTCCGGATCGCACATCAGGCTGCTGATCCGGTTGATGCCGGGCATCGCAGGATCCTCCTGCCCGCGGTCGATCCGTTCGACAGTTCCTCCCGGACGGATGAGGTTCAGTCCGTTCGCAGCGACCCAGATGTTCCCTTGCGCATCCTCGACGGCATCGCTGATGTGGCCGGAGGAAAGGCTGTTCGTCACCGCCGAATCCGGTCTGTACACTCCCCAGCGGCCGGTGGCCGGAGTATGGATGAACAGACCGGCACCGTCCGTTCCGATCAGGATCCGGCCGTCCCTGGTCGATGTGATCATATTGATCTGACGCTGCTCCATCGGTGCGATGTCCGGGAACGGATGATGGAGCCGGCGGAACTCTGCCCGTCGCTGGTCGAACAGCAGCACACCTCCGGCTGCCGTCCCGACCCACAGCGTATCCCCGGTGCGGTGCAGTGCGGTGACGGTATTATCGGAGAGGGAGAGCGGGTCCGCATTGTCCTTTCGGTAGACCTGGAACGAATAGCCGTCATACCGGTTCAGGCCATCTTTGGTACCGAACCAGAGGAAACCCATCCGGTCCTGCAGGATCGTATAGATATAGTTCTGGGAGAGCCCGTCGTTGATGGTGATACGGCGGACCGGTGTATCTGCGGACAGGGTCGTGAGAAAAATGAAGGAAAACAGGGTGAGCCGATTCATGGTCTGCAATGTAAGCAGAAAGTGAATAATGGAGCAAGCCGAACGGCCCGGATTCGGCATCGTTGGAGAAGAAATGAACCTTTCGTATATTGACCGTTACTGCCGGGTAGACCGGTCTTCCGATCAGAAGGTGGAATACCCTGCATGATGGCAGAAGCAGGTAAACAGCATCTCAGCCGAGGTGGCACCACCGAGCCTTGCGCTAGATCTGAGCTTTATCAGTAGTTTTTAGCAACAACATTATTCAACAGCACCTCAGCCGAGGTGGTGGAATTGGCAGACACACTGGTCTTAGAAGCCAGCGCCTTACGGCATTAAGGGTTCAAATCCCTTCCTCGGCACACAACATGATGACGTTCCTCAATCCTTTCGTACTGTTCGGACTGGCGGCTGCAGCGATCCCGGTGCTGATCCACCTGTTCAACGTACGGAAGCTCCGCACCATCGAGTTCAGCACCCTCACCTTCCTGAAGGAACTCAACAAGAACAAGATCCGCCGGATCAAGGTGCGCCAATGGCTCCTGCTGGCGCTCCGGACGCTGCTCATCATCCTGATCGTCCTCGCATTCTCCCGTCCTGCCCTGCAGGGCACCTTCGGCACCGCAGCATCACGCGCGTCCTCTACCATCGTCATCGTGCTGGACAACACCGCCAGCATGGGACTCCATAATGAGCAGGGGACCTTCCTCGCGCAGGCGAAACTAAAGGCCCGCGCGATCGCCGCCACCATGCAGGAGAATGACGAAGCATATCTGCTCCGCCTTTCCGACCTTCCGCTCGCCACCACCGAAGAACCGCTCCGCGATCCCTCGGCCCTGGCGGAACGGATCGATGCCACGGAACTCTCGATGCGGTACCGCAGTATCGAAGAGGCGCTCCGCGTCACCTCCCGGCTGCTCGGGCAGTCGCGTAATTTCAACAAGGAGATCTACCTGCTCACGGACGGTCAACGATCGACCCTGATCAGCGAAGCAGAGGACCGGCCGAACAGCAATGACCGCCTGTTCGATCCCTCCGTACGGTTGTTCCTGCTGCCGCTCTCCGGTACACAGCAGGAGAATGTCGCTGTTGAGCGGATGGAAGTTCCTCCCTCCCTGCTGCAGCCGGGCAGACCGTTCACCGCTCGGGTCACGGTGGTGAACCATGGCACGGCACCGATATCGAATCATGTGGTGACCATGAAGATCGGCGCGGCTGCCGTGATGCAGAAGAGCGTCACGCTCGGTGCCGGTGAACGCACCACTGTGGAATTCCCGCTCACGGTTCCGAACGCCGGATTCCTGCCGCTCACGGCAGAGTCGGAGGATGATGCTTTCGAACCGGACAACCGCTACTATAGTTCACTCTTCGTCCCGCCGCAGGTTGCGGTCGCCGTCATCGCTGCGGACCCTGTGTCGTCCCGCTACCTGCTGACAGCACTCGGCACCGCCGGCTCAGCCGCAGATGATGCACCGGTGAAGGTCCGTTCCTTGACACCGTCGCAGCTCTCTCCATCTATGCTCGCCGGTCAGGATGTGATCGTCCTGTCCGGTCTCAACAGCCTCTCCGCCGGCCAGACTGATGATCTCCGCAAGTACATCACGGCCGGCGGCGCACTGCTCTTCTTCCCGTCGCCGGATACCTTGAACGCGGACTACCGATATCTGTCTGAGTGGAACATTCCCGCACTGCTCCGCGTGACCGCGCCGGCCGGTATCGCTTCGATGGACCGGCAATCACCGCTCTTCCGCGGCATGTTTGATGCCGATGCCGGCAGATCTGGAACAGTCACAGAATCCCCGCAGATCCAACAGACCCTCGCGCCGCCTCCTTCCGCTTCGGTCCGGACCGTCATCACTCTCTCCACCGGCGTCCCGCTCCTGTGGCAGAGCCGGAGCGGCAATGGAACGATCCTCGGATTTGCAGTGCCTGCCACAACCGCATGGTCCGATCTACCGTTGAAAGGACTCTTTGTACCGCTGATCTTCCAGTCGGTCCTCTATTCCGCCTCGCCGGCCTCGGTCAATACGCTTCCTGCGTGGTCCGTCGGCGAGCCGCTGGAGTTCTCAACTGCGCTGCTCCCCAGACGGAGCGCTGCCTCGGCTGGCGCACTGCGGTTCGTTGATGCCGCTCAGCGGGACATTCCGGCGGTCTCCTATTCCCGCAGCGGCGGGACCATGGGACCTTCTGTCATCTATAATATAGAACGGACGGAAGCGGCAGGGCATTACACAGCTTATGCCGCCCGGGATACGGCAGCGCTGCTCCCGGTGAATGTGAGCAGGATGGAATCGGACGGGATCCCGGCAGCAAAGAGCGACATCGACGGATTGCGCGGCAGGGTCGGTATCGGTGATGACGCATTCGCACAATTGTCGCCGGACGCTGATATCGTCAGCACGGTCATGGAGAGCCGGTTCGGCATCGAGCTGTGGCGGTACTTCCTGATCGCCGCACTGCTCGTTGCCCTGGCAGAGATGGCCGTGGCGCGCGAAGGGAATCAACAGGGAACGGCCGGCACCCGGCGTTCCGGAAGGAAGGATGCATGATCGATCTGGTCAAAGAGAAACGGGAACGCGCCATCGTGGTCGGCGTTGCAGCGAAGAACACCACCCGCGCGCAGGAGGAGGAGTATCTGCAGGAACTCGTGCTGCTGGCGGACACCGCCGGCGCCGATGTGCTCCATACCGTACTGCAGGTGAAGGACCGGTTCGACTCCGCCTATTACATCGGCAAAGGGAAGGTGGAACAGATCGCCCAGATGTGCAAGGACGACGACATCTCGCTGGTGATCTTCGATGATGACCTCTCCCCTGCCCAGGTCCGCAATCTGGAACAGACCATCGAGCGGAAGATCATCGACCGCAGCGGACTCATCCTGGACATCTTCGCGTCGCGTGCCAAGACGAACGAGGCGAAGACGCAGGTGGAACTGGCCCAGCTCAACTACATGCTCCCGCGGCTGACGAGGATGTGGACGCATCTGTCCAAACAGTACGGCGGTATCGGCACCAAGGGTCCCGGCGAGACGCAGATCGAAACGGACCGGCGGATGATCCGCGAACGGATCGCCACACTGAAGGAGAAGCTGGAACGGATCGCCACACAGCGCTCCACGCAGCGGAAGGGACGGAAGGAGTTCCACAACATCTCGCTGGTGGGATACACGAACGTCGGGAAATCGACCCTGCTCAACACGCTCTCCGATTCCAACGTGTTCGTGGAGAACCGGCTCTTCGCCACGCTCGATCCGACCACACGGCTGGTGTCGCTCGATGCCTCCACCCAGGCGATGCTCACGGATACGGTCGGTTTCATCCGGAAACTCCCGCATCATCTGGTCGCATCATTCAAGAGCACACTGGAAGAAGTGGTGGAGGCGGACATCCTGCTGCATGTGGTCGACCTCTCCCATCCGCAGATGCAGGAACAGATCGATGTGGTCAAAAGCACCATCCACGACCTGGGGGCGGCCCATAAGCCGGTCATTTACGTCTTCAACAAAGTGGATGCGGTCGAGGACCGGACGATCATCAAGAACCTCCAGGCCACGTACGAACCCTCCGTGTTCATCTCCGCCCACCGCGGCATCAACATCCTCGGATTCAAGGAGATGCTCGTCACCATGATCCATTCCTCCTTCACCGAGATGACCTTCACCGTCAGCAATGCCGATTACCGGACCATCTCCCAGCTGCATGACCTGACCGAGATCGTCAGTCAGACGTATGACGAGAACGACATCATCATCATTGCGCGGGTGAGCGAAAAAGTGAAGGAACGGGTGGAAAAGATCGTGCGGAGCATAAAATAGTAGATTTTTATTCAGTATTTCTCTATATTTGTAGAACGATTGGCCTATCGTCTAACGGCTAAGACTACGGACTCTGACTCCGTCAATCGAGGTTCGAATCCTTGTAGGCCAGCACTTCAGATATCAAATACGTTCCACAAACAGCGAACGCCGGTCCCCAGGACCGGCGTTCGTCGTTTCAGACCCTCTTAGAGTGTCGGTGACTGTCACCTCGTGAAAAAGCTTTCTTATCGGTGACAGTCACCGACGATACATTACTTCACCAGCACCATTCTCCGGACCGACAACGAAGGTGCTGTACCATTGCGGGGGACTGCTGTCATCCGGCAGAGATAGATACCCGACGCAAGTCCGGAACCGTCGAAATCCCGTTCGTACGTTCCGGGTGAGAGCCGCCCGAAGGAGAGGATGCCGACCTGTTCACCAAGCAGGGAGTGGATGGTCAGCGTTACATCGCTCTCGGCCGCTACGGCGAACCGCACCGTTGTGACAGGATTGAAGGGATTGGGATAATTCTGCTCCAATCGGGACAGCAGGGGGACAGCAGGCGTTCCCTCATCAACGGACACGGCTCCATAGGCGACTCCGTTCACCATAGCAGAAGTGACCGGGAAGCTGGTTTGCCAGTCGCCGAACGCAGTGAATCCGAAACCATCCGCACATGAGATATACCGTTCCGAATCCATAGTTCCTTTCAGCGAGGTGGAGAACCGGAACACTGTCCTTTCCTTGGAGAAGACCATGCTCTTCGTGGTGCCATGGGATCGTACCAGCATAAAGAATGACCCGGAAAAAAGGACCGATTCGTACACGTCACCGGACGGGACATTCGGCACCATCCACACTCCTTCCGGCATGCCTTCTTCACCGTACCCCAGCAGCATCCCGTCCTGTTGCCGGTAGTATCCGCTGACGAGGGGGATCACCGATCCGTTCACCGTGAAGTGATGATAGAGTTTCCCGTTGGGCATCGTCACCGCTGTATCGATCACGATAGATCCGGCACTGCTCGACCAACGGTTCCCTTTCTGCATCGGCAGAATGAACGATGGGATCGGGACCTGATGTATGAGTGTTGAATTGATGATCGCTCCGCTCAGGTAGACCGGAGTGCCGCTGCTGCTGTTGAAATCATACCAGCACAATCCAATGCTGTCGAAGATCACATGGTCATCATCCTCCGAACTGCCGATCCGGTCGACCTTCACCCAGCACTGCCGCCGCGAACGCCCGTAGGTGGTATCCTCTTTGATACTCCCCTTCGTGATCGCGAGTGTGTATGTGGGACGGTGAATGATGCTCATCGTTTCCTTTTCGGCCACATTGAAATCATACCACAGCTCCTCCTGCTTCGTCGCAAGATTCAGTCGGTACACCCTCCCGCTGTCCACTCGTTCGTATCGCGTTCCACCAAGCGTTGCAGCCGTCGGCAGCAGGACGGTATATTTCCTGCCGGCTGCAGTGGTCGTCTCCTTCACCGCTTTCACCA
>JABWAK010000164.1 GCA_013361065.1 Bacteroidota bacterium | reverse complement strand
GATCCTGCTGTTGATTTTACTGCCGGAGAAAAGGTTGATGTCGTTCTTACAACGGGTGTTAAAAGTGCCTTGAACATTCCGCCGGCAGCAAGAATATTCTGGAGTTTTACTGTCCATACCGCAGCGGCAGATACGTTCTATCCTGCAGTTTCAGTGGGAGCAACATCATCGGGTGCGTATATGCTGCAGACGGCAGACCTGGACGCTGATGGTGATATCGATCTTGCCGTCGTATGCAACGGTGACAATACGGTTTCCGTCATCAAGAATAACGGTTCCGGGACGTTCGCAAGTAAGGTCGCTTATGCAGCAGGCGGATCCCCATATTCAATGACGCTGGCAGATGTGGATGGTGATGGGGATAAAGATATGCTGTTTACCATTGCCGCCACCAATGTTGTTGCCGTCATGAAGAACAACGGTGACGGAACCTTCGCTGCAAAGACGGAATATACCACGGCGGCATCTCCCCTCAATGTTACGACTGGAGATATCGATAATGACGGTGACCTTGATCTTGTTGTTCCAACTTCTGGCGGAAGTGTTTTTTCAGTACTCAAGAACAATGGGAATGGAACATTTTCATCAAAGGCTGATTATCTCTACGGTAGTTCGAACAATATAACCCTCGCGGATGTCGACGGGGATCTCGATCTCGATGTCATTCTGCCGTCCAGCGGATTTGGAGTGAATATCGCCTTTAACAACGGGAGCGGTGTATTCACGTCGGTGAGTTATATCTATTTCGGAGATTATACCACGAAAACTCGATGGACCGATGCTGCAGACATAGATGATGACGGCGACATCGATATTGTTGCCGCGAATTATGGCGATTTCAATCCTTCCGAGGAAAGAACGGTCACGGTCTTGAAGAACAATGGCAATGGAACATTCGCGGCCGGAGTGTTCTATGGGGTAGGTGCGAATCCATCCTCCATACAACTAGCTGATACTGATGGTGATGGTGATCGTGATATCGCTGTGACGAACCTGGGGTCAAGCAGTATCTCAATCTTGAAGAATAATGGAACCGGAACGTTCGGCGCGAGAAGGGATTATCCTTCCGGGCAATATCCATACTCGATCCAATCGGCCGATCTTGATAATGACGGCGATATCGACTTGTTGTCGGCGAATTATGGATCGGATGATCTTTCGGTATTCATCAATACAACGTATGCAGCACTCCCCGTAGAACTCACCTCTTTCACCGCCGCGCCGCGCGGGTCCGGCATCGAACTCCGCTGGAGCACGGCAACGGAAGTGAACAATCATGGTTTTGAGGTGGAGCGGAGAGCAATCCACAACGGACAATTGAAAACTGATGATTGGAGCAAAGCGGGATTTGTGGAAGGGAATGGAACATCGAATACTTCGAACGATTATTCTTTCTCTGATAGAAATATTTTGACGGGGAAATATTCCTACCGCCTGAAACAGATCGACCGCGACGGAAAGTTCGAGTATTCACCGGAAGTGGAAGTCACCATCACTGCCGTTCCGGCAAGATTCGAACTTGCGCAGAACTTTCCCAATCCGTTCAATCCCGAAACGACCCTTCACGTCGCTCTCCCGGTCGCCGGACATATCACACTGTCGGTGTACGATCTGTTGGGGAGGGAAGTGGCTGTGCTGATGAACGAATGGATGGAGGCGGGCATGCATGCTGTCCGTTTCAATGGGGCCGGACTCGCCAGCGGTCTCTATCTAGCCCGGCTCTCGGACGGCAATGCCGTTCACCTTCGAAAGATGCAGCTGATGAAATAAGGCTGATAACAAAGACGATGATCGACTCATGCCGCAGCCGACCGTTGCGGCATGACTGTTTTTGGACCGGGTGTGATTTTCCGCAGGATCCCAATCCGGACTTTTTTGTATCTTATTCGAATTATTTCCGTATTTATTCTTCTATCTATGGTCATTCGAACGATACGTACTGCCGTTATACTGTTGGCGGCTTCCTGCGCACCGCTTTCCGCTCAATTGTCCCGTAGCGGCTCCATCACCGCTTTTGTGGACAGCCTCATCACCGCCATACCGGATGCCGTACCGTCCGATCTCTATCAGGTCCCGAACAGTGCACAGTCCTCCCTTTGGAGTTCCATCGTCGCGGATATGCTGACCGGCGCGCACGGTTCAGCGCAGACCGATGCTGCAACGATCGATTATGATATCGTCTTGTTCACGGACACCACCAATTCCAGAACGTATTCGATCCTGCGAAAGCGGACGTCCGGTGCCAACTATTGGGGGACGGTCATCATCGATCCGTCCCCGCTCCGTTCTCGGCTGTTCATTCAGGCGCCGCACCCGCTGCACGACGCGAACACCGGGAATCAGGCGATCGTGGTCTTCAAGAACACCGCCGCCCGCGCCTTCATCCTTGCAGGAACGCATCGCTGCAATTCCACAGCGCTTTCCTCGTGCGACGGCACCACATCGGTCTGCGGCGGTTCCAACCAGTTCCGCAGATCAGATCAGGCGCACAACGATGACGGACCGTTCCAGATCGCCACGGAACGGTTCAGGCATTCAGTACCGAATGCGGTCGTCGTACAGCTGCACGGCTTTGTGAAGGATCCCGGGTATCCCGATTTGATCCTCGGCAACGGAACGCAGAGCACGCCGGCAGCGGACTGGCTCACTGCGTTCAAGAACGAACTCACCGCATTGGATGGAACGCTGCAATTCAAATTGGCGCACATCGATACGGAATGGACCACGCTAACCGGAACGACGAACACGCAGGGACGTCTCATCAATAATAGTCCCGATCCATGCGGTACTGCAGCCGAGATCCCGAACGGCCGCTTCCTGCATATCGAACAGGCATTCACCGGTCTGCGGGACAATTCGGCCGGCTATGCGAAAGTGGCTTCGGCCATCGCAAATACTTTCCCGCCGGACAAGATGATCGCATCGGCTGTCACCGGAGATTGGGAGAGTGCCGCCACCTGGGTCGGCAGCAGCATCCCGAACGATACGACGCACGTCGTGATCTCTGCCGGGCATACGGTGACGGTCACAACAGCATCAGCGGAAGCGAAGTCCCTTACCTTTGCCGACAATACCGCACACATCGGGCTTGCTTCCGGCGCGGACCTCGCACTGCATGGTGATCTGACGCTCGCAACAGGAACGCATGCGGCCTTCACTTCCTGGGCATCGGGCGCGACCATTACCTTCGCCGGCAGCGATGACCAATCGCTGAACGGATGGAACAAGGATTCCACCGATTTCTCCACCAGTCTGATGGAGATGGTCGTGGACAAATCTGCCGGAACACTTGTGACCGATGGAAGTGAAATGAACCTGAACATCGGCACACGGCTGGAGGTCGTCGACGGTACCTTTATCCTCACGGCAGAGGACGATCTGGAAGGCCGGGATCTGGCGGGCAGTGCAGCGGTGCCGGCTGTTACGGTGCACGCAGGCGGAACATTCACTCTGCAGGGGGATTCAAGTTATATCCGCAGCGGCACGGCCGACACTACGGCGATTGGACTGCTGCAGAATTTCGGCACAGTGAACATGTATGGTACCGACGTGATCACAGGGTACAATTTCACCGATATCTATAATAAGGACGGAGGATCATTGAATCTCTTCACCGGATGGAGGACCTCCCGTTTACTCCGGGCTGATACACTGCTGCTGAATGCAGGATCAATACTTGAAACATCCACCACGACCAATGTGCTCACATCTGCAGGAAGAACAGTCCTGAATGCCGGTGCCACGTACCGCATCCTTGGCAGCGCAGTGAACTTTTCCTCGAGCTTCACCAACAACGGCACGGTGGAGTATGCCTCCTCCGTTGCGCAAACGGTCAGCGACCGGACGTATAAAAAAGTGATCTTCTCGAATACCGGTGTGAAGAGCTGGACGATGACAGCGAACCGTACTGCCGATACCATCGAAGTGAACGGAACGGCATCACTCTCCATTTCATCCGCCTCTTCGTTCTCACTCACGGCAACGCAGCGTTTATCCATGTCCGGCGGCAACATCTCCACCGGCACAAATACACTCGTTCTGGGCACCGGTACATCACAGCGCGGTACGCTGACGCACAGTTCCGGTGCAGTGATCGGACCGTTCAAACGGTTCCTTGCTGCTGCAACGGTGAACGACATCCTCTTCCCGGTCGGGAATGCTTCCCACGTGCGCCCGGCATCGTTGGATATAACTTCTGCTCCCGTTGCCGGATCGGTCACGGCCAGGTTCCTGGCAACAGATCCCGGTGCAGCAGGGCTTCCGCTGGATGATGCCGGATACTCAGTGACCAATCATTCGCCGGAAGGGTATTGGACCCTTGCCGCGGGAGACGGCCTCAGCGGCGGCGTTTACACGCTAAAACTTACAGCGGCCGGTTTCTCCGGTATCGCTTCTGTTTCCCCGTTGCGCGAATTGTATCGTTCGAACGGCGGCAGTTGGAGTGTGCCGGGGACACATACGGCTGGAACGGGAACGATCGCATCGCCGGTCGTATCGCGGACAGGCTTGACCGCGCTCGGCGAGTTCGGTATCGGAGCAGGCGAAGAGAATCCTCTGCCGGCAGAGCTCACGTCGTTCACCGCCGTTCCGCGCGCTTCCGGTGTGGAACTGCACTGGAGCACCGCAGCAGAAGCGAACAACCTTGGATTTGAAATACAGAGGTCAGTGGTCAGCTCTGAGAATCAACTGCTGACCGCTGATAGCGATCCATGGGAATCGATCGGCTTCGTGGATGGCAATGGTGCATCGAACATCCCCCATGAGTATCGGTTCAACGACCGTTCTGTCGGTGCGGGGAGGTATCTGTACCGTTTGAAACAGATCGACCGGGACGGACGGTTCACCATTTCGAACAGTGTGGAAACCGTCGTTGCTGCGCCGCTGAAATTCGCGCTGGAACAGAATCATCCCAATCCGTTCAATCCCACTACGGTGTTCCGGTATCAGCTTGCGCTATCGGGACATGTCACGCTTTCGCTCTATGATGCTATGGGACGGCAAGCAGCTGTTCTTGTCAATACAGTCAAGGAACCGGGAAGCTATTCAGTACAATTCAACGGCAGTGCACTGTCCAGCGGGGTATATTACGCACGTCTGACTTCGTCCGGCAGGACGGAGATGCGGAAAGTGATTCTGATGAAGTGACCGTGCTAAGTACGTGTGTTGAGAATGACAACGGCGGACGGTATGGTGGCGGTAAAAGCGGTACAATTATTGAAACTCATGGCATCACTTAAGTCTTAGGAACAACATGCTCCGCCTTTTGATGATAGTTTGCTTCATTGCCTCCTCATCATTCGCACAGGAATGGAAGCGATACACTGCGGCCAATTCCGGGCTCGTCTCGGATCTGGTCTATGACATCACTGTTACGCGGGACGGGATCCTCTGGGCAGGAACCGGTGCAGGACTGGCCTCGTTCAACGGCACGGTCTGGACCACGTATGATACGGTCAATTCTCCGCTTCCCGATCCCTACATCACTGCGCTTGCGGCGGATACGAACGGCGTGATCTGGATCGGTATGGGATATGCCGGCGTGGCACGTTTGTCCAACGGTGTATGGACACACTATCATTCGGCGAACTCGGACCTTCCGCATAATACGATCTTCGACATCACCATCGGTCCGGACAATACGCCGTGGTTCGCGACGGAGCGCGGCGTGGTGAACTATAACGGCACTGTGTGGAAGAACATCGCTCCCATCATGGTCGAACCGAGGAGCCGCGCGGTTGCGTTCGACCGCACCGGTGTGCTGTGGATGGGAACCTATGATGCGCCGGACTTCCGCGGATACATGGAGTATCTGAAGGGAGATTCCCTCTGGTTCACCATCCTCTCCAAACTCGATATCATCTCGACCCATCCCTGGTGCATGGCGCCGTTGAACGACTCCACAATGTTCGTCGGGACCGGCAATGGACTCGCGGAAGTCGTGAACGGCCGCTGGACCATCTTCCATAAACAGGATTCTCCGCTCCCCTCGAACGGCATCCGTGCATTGGCATCGGTCGGCGATACGATGCTCATCGGCACTGCTTCAGGATACTGTGAACTCTCCGGTGAGACATGGAAGGTCGTTCTGCCTTCGGAAGGAGGATTACCCAATGATGTCATTACGGATATTGCTGTGGACCGAATGGGGAACCGCTGGTTGGCAACGGCAGCATCCGGTATCGTCGTGCACAAGCCGGGCGGGATCGTCACGCAGAGGAGGGACCATGCCGGACCGCCGGACGAATTCGTGCTGCACCAGAATTATCCAAACCCGTTCAATCCGCGCACGACCATCACCTTCACAGTGCAGAACAGCGGACCGGCAACGTTGAAAATATTCGATGCCATCGGACGGGAAGTAGCGGAACTGATGAATGAGCAATTGACCGCAGGTGTGCAATACCGTCGGAATTTCGATGCCGGTCACCTTGCCGGCGGAATGTATCTTGCAAGACTCACATCCGGACCAATGACCCAATACCGGAAAATGGTGCTGCTGAAGTAATGATCCATTCTAATCCGCTGAAATATCACTTCATTGGGTGAAAAACAATGATATTTCCGGACAATTTCGTTTGATGACGCCACTCACAATGCCAAAATTCAGCTACTGACGGAATAGGAAATAGTCTATTTTACAGACCACATTGTCCGTTGTTCATTCAAAACTGTTTTGAAGGGAATCCCGTGAAGATACTCCGAATTGCCGCATATGTATTTTTCTCTCTCATTGTTTCATCGACGTATGCATTCACGCAAACCGTCCTTCATGTGAATGCGGCGACCGGGAATAATGCAACGGGGAACGGTTCCGCCGGAAATCCTTACAAGACCATCACGAAAGCATTGTCTGTTTCTTCTTCGGCGGGGGATTCCATCAAGGTCGCACCGGGTTCGTATACCGTCGCTCTGGGTGAGAACTTTCCGATCGACATGCCGTCCGACAGGAAATTGATCGGCGTTGCCGGAGCATTGATGACCATCGTGGATGCTTCCGGCTCGAAGCAGCGTGTCTTCAACTGCATCGGTCATTCTAACGCGACCATCATCCAGGGATTCACGATCACCGGCGGTTTCGCGACGGATACGACCAGCGGCGGTGTGACCGGCAAGGGGGGAGGGTTATTCATCAGCGGCGGATCGCAGACCATCATCCAGCAGAACATCATCACGCGTGATACCGCGAGAGGGTATGACTTCTACCAGGCAGGTCTCGGAGCGGTGAACGGCGGCAGTTGTTACGGCGGGGGGATCTATATCGCCGGGTCTGCTCCCGTCATCCGCAACAATATCATCAGTCACAACTTCGCGTACGGCGGCGGCGGTCAGGATTTTCGCGGCGGTTGGAGCGGCAACGGCAGCGCGGGCGGGAATGCGGACGGCGGAGGTATCCACGCAGCGTTCGGCGGCGCGTCGGTGATCGTCAACAATACATTCTATAATAATAGAGCGGTCGGTGGTCTCGGCGGATCCTCCAATTCGCTCAACGCTGGGAACGGCGGGAATGCCGTTGCGGGCGGACTCAACGCCGGCTCATCGGCGATCGTCACAAACAATATCTTCTACGGGAATACGGCGTTGGGCGGTACTGTCGGCGGGGGAGCGAACGGATCGAACGGCACATCGTCCGACGGTGCATTGAGCGGATTTACGGCTGCGAACTATTCCCATAATCTGTTCTTCAATAATAGTGCCGCTGCCGATCCGAATGGTGCAGTGCTCGGTTCGAATACCGTCCTCTCGGATCCGCTCTTCATCAGTATCAGCGATCTGCACCTCCAGTCCCTTTCCCCGGCGCGGAAGGCCGGAACGCCGACCGGAGCACCGGTCGTTGATCTGGATGGTGCTGCGAGATCGAATCCTCCTTCCATT
>JABWAK010000163.1 GCA_013361065.1 Bacteroidota bacterium | reverse complement strand
AACAGGGGGAGCAGAAGGAACGAAAGAATCGCGCGGATGGTCATCGGATGGGGTATGAATGAATGGAACGTCCATGAACTGTAGCCGCGATGCCTGCCCGCAATCGTTACCATTACGATCGATATGCGGGGTCGTCGCGGTGTCAATACTACGGATAACCTTGCGAAGGTTGTCCGATAAGAGGATGGAAACCTTCGCAAGGTTTCGAATGGTGACAGTCACCCGATCTTTACCGTTTCGCTGTTACCGCCACCATCTTCTCCAGCACCGTCAGATCGACATCCTCCAGCCGCTTGATATAGATGCATCCCTTGCCGGCGGTATGTTTGCCGAGTTTCTTCATCGCTGCGGCGTGGATGGTGAGGTCCATGAAATAGAGCGATAGGTTCCCTTTGCGCGGGGAGAAGCCGATACGGAACCATTCCACCTGGCGGCCGGTGGCAGGACTGGTGTAAATGAGTTTGCCGAATCCGATCAGCGCGCTGCCCCACAGCTTCGGCTTCTCGCCGGAGGCTTTCTGCATCATCTTCAGTACGATGAGCGAGTCCTTCCGCTGCTGCTCATCCTTCAGGGAGCTGATGAACTCCTTCACGTCCGCGGAGGTCTCTTTCGTTTTGATCTGTGCGAGTTTGGCCATGGCGATGCTGTCAAAAGGTTCGTTGCGATGCCGGTCAGTGCAGTTCCTCGAATTCCCCGGCACTCCTGTTCTTGCGCACATTATCCCACGCGAAATAGCGTCCGTTCATGGACACATACACTCCGGGCGGGAGCGTCTGCACGAATGCCAGCGCGCTGCCAAGGTTGAAGAGTCCGTCCGAGCTGCCGAATTTATAGGGGACCATCGCACCGGTCAGCACGACAGTCTTGCCGGTGATGCGAGGCGCCAGGAAGCGGGCGGTCTCCACCATGGTATCGGTGCCGTGGGTGATGACGATCTTGTCATCCGTCGCAGCCGCACAGCGCTGGGCGATGGTCTCGCGGTGTGCGTCGGTCATCTCCAGGCTGTCGATCATCATTAGCGTCTCCACCCGGACGCCGATGCGGGAGCGGCCGAGCGTGAGCATCTCGTTGAGATGGGTCTCCTTGAAGAAGAGGGTCCCGTTCAGTTCGTTGTATTCTTTATCGAAGGTGCCGCCGGTGACGAAGATGGTGATGGACATAAATGGACAAATTATGCTTCCGGATGAACGCGGAGGCGCTGAGACGCAGAGAATGATGGGACAATGTAACGGGAGATGGAGAGAATATCAACAGCCGGGAAGAGCAATGGACAATGAACAATGAAACAATCATCAAATTTCACATTCCAAATGACAAACCAGCAGGGCCGACGTGAACGCAAGAAGGTGAGCGTCACCTCTCACTGGTTTATAGTGGTGACTGTCACCTCCTGCAATTGCTTGCATATCGGTGACAGTCACCGTCACGCGTAAGCATTGCAAGGTTCTATTTCTTCTGCTCCAGCAATGCCCGCACCGCTTTCAGCTCTGCCTCCAGACGGTCCATCTGTTCGATGTGATTGGTCCACACCTCGCTCCGCTTGATCGACTGCCGTTCGGCCATCTGCGCGGCGCGGACCACCTTGTCCATGAAATACCCGAAGCACCAGACGCCGAGGAATCCGAGCGGCACGATCACGATCAGCAGGGAGCGCAGGCGCGGGATGCCGAAGAAGATCTGCAGTTTATCGCTGGCGGTGATGATGAGCAGCGTGAAATTGAGGATCACCAGGAACGATTGTCCCAGGTCGAAGCGGTACTTCTGGGCGAAGAAGACCTCGCGCCAGCGGGCGAGGCGGACGCGGAGCGGGGAAGGGGCGGACGGATGTTCCATGGTGGTACTCCTGAGTGGATGTAAAAGATGATCGTTCAGTGAAAAATGCCGAAATGCAGGACGGGATTCAATCCTTAAATCATACCTTGTGGTCTTGTTTGGGTGTGTCGCACGACAATCTCCGTTTGAACGCGATACGGTACGGTGGTATATTCTTTCATTTTCTTACCCGCCCCGCCCGAGGTCATCATGAATGGTGTCTGCACAACTGCACTTCTCCTCATCCTCTCTCTGCAGATCGCCGCTGCACAACAGCATCCGGCCGACGGACCACGAAAGGCGAAACGGACGGTCGCATTCATTGTGAATGCTCAGGGCGAGACCAATGCGTACGATGATCCCGAAACGCCGGAAGATGAATCGATGGATGGGGTCTGCGAGGATGAGAACGGTATGTGCACCATCACCGCTGCCACACAGGAGGCGGAATTCATGGATGCGGCCGCCACGATCACCTTCTCCGGGTCGATGACGATCACGCTCACCGAGGATGGCGGAGCGGAAGGCGCCTACCTCGGCTTCCTTCCCAGCGGATCGAAGATCCTCGCCGGCAGCAACCAGGTGACCATCACCGGCACACCGCTTGCCGGCCCTCTGACGCTGGAGAACAACAGCGAGGTCTCCGGCATCACCTTCAATAACATCCCGATCACGATGATCAGCGGGAATACCATCAAAGGCTGTACCTTCAACAGCACCTCTCCGTTCCCGATCGGGTTCCTCTCCATCGAGGGGGTGAACAATATCATCGGCGGTCCATCACCGGCGGACCGGAATGTCTTCCAGAACAGCAAGACCTATGCGATCGCCGTCGTACAGTCCGGTGCGGACGGGATGAATCAGATCATAGGCAACTTCATCGGTACCGATGCCGCCGGGGTCTTGCCGAAGCCGAACTTCGGCGGTATCCTCATCTCCGGCGATGCGGGGGAAGGGAAGAATCTCATCGAAGGGAATGTCATCTCCGGGAATTCCGGCACCGGTCTTACCATCCTCTCGAGTGACCACAACACGGTCCGGCTGAACAAGATCGGCGTGAATATCCTCGGAACGATGGCGCTTCCGAACGGTCAGAACGGCATCCAGCTCATGAACTCCTCCCACAACATCATCGAAGCGAATACGATCTCCGGCAACACCATGGGCGGTGTCGTGATCATGGGGGATGCGGACCGGCCGGAAGGTTCATCGTTCAACACGGTGAAGCTCAATTTCATCGGCGTGGACAAGGATACCCTTCCCGTGCCGAACGGCGGTCATGGAGTGGAGCTGCTGAACAACGCCAACGACAACATCATCGGATCGCCGCTGGCGGCAGACGCGGATACGAATGTCATTGCCCATAACAGCGGCTTCGGGATCGTCCTCTGGCGCGACTCGCTGACGGCGGGAGCGAAACGGCCGCAGCGGAACGTCTTCCGCCGCAACCGGATGTATGGGAACGGGGATCCCGGTATCATCGTGATCGAGCAGGCACAGAACGGGATCGAGCGTCCGGTTGTGGATAGCATCCAGCGGAAGGCGAACGGAGAGCTGATCGTTCATGGAACGGGACGGCCGAAAGCGACCGCGGATGTCTATGCCGCGGTTCGTAATACCAGCGGGTACGGCGAGGGAAAGCAGTGGATGATGAAAGGGACCATCGATGACAGCGGACATTTCGCCGTGAGCATCGGTGTGCGCGAACTGCAATGCGATAAGATCACCGTGCTGCAGACCGACCAGCAGAACAACTCCTCCGCCTGGTCCGAGAATTACGGACTCACACCGGACATGGTCGCTCTGTCCCAAAGCTGTGCTCCGGGACTCTTCGGTGCCATCCCGTATGCGGATAACACCTACTCCGTTCATATCGACTGGAAAGGTCTGCCGAAGAACGGTGAGATCGAATTCTCCCTGAACGGACAGAAGAAACCGGGCGTCATCGTGGGCGATGTTGCCCAGGTGAAGTACAACATGTCGCAGACGGTCGTCGGCACCAATACGCTCACCTGGTCCCTCACCACCTGCGACGGACGACTTGCCACCGGTCTGAGTTCGTATGAATTCTGCGGAACACCGGTCCCGGGATGGCTGGATCCGGTCACCGCCTCCTGCGGCAACGGTCATATGCGGTACAAACATACCGAGACCTTCCCGGATGTCCCGGGCATCGCTACGGGACTCGGTGTGCCCCCTTCCATGGCATTCATCGGCGGATTGTTCCTCTCGTTCGCCGGCGCGCCGTCCTTCACGGCAGTGCTGAACATCCCCGGTGAATCGGAACCGGTGGAGGCCGATGCGGCATTCGCCATCGGTGAGTTCAGGGCGAATGTCTCGGTTTCCGGGACTGCGAACACCTCGTTTGCCGGCTGCACGGACGTCGACCTGTCCGGCACGCTGACCCTCACCGCGAACGTGGCGAAGGATTATTCCTACGGTATCAGTTTCGGTACGATACCGTGCCCCGGCATACCGGGATTGGAACAGGCATGCCAGATGGCGAACGCGATGGCGAATGTGCTGCGCATCGGTGCCACGCTCTCCGGACAGATCACCGGCACGGCGACATTGACCAAAGGGATCGACATCACCGGCGGGAGCGGCGGTGCATCACTCTCGCTCCGTCCGTTCCTGGACCTCTATCCGTTCCACGCCAGCGGCACCGGGACGCTCGCGTTCGCATTCAGCGTTCCCGATTTCTCCGTCACCAGCGTCACCCCTTCGCTCGTCCTGACCGTTTCCGAAGCGCTCACCGGATCGTCCAAATCATGGACATTCCCGAATGCCGCTCCGTTGGCACCGGCCGATGCGGCCGATCCTGCGGTGATGGCGGCTGCCTTCCCGTACATTCCGGCGGAGATCCCGGCCATTGCGCCGGATTCGCTGCTGGAGCATGGTATTCCGTGGAATGCTCGGCCGGTATTCGCCGCAGGAGCGAAAGGGGTGAAAGCGTTCGCCTGGGTCGCCAAACGGTCCAGCGGCGGGAAGCAGGTGAGTGATATCATGCTGAAGTATTTCAACGGCACCACATGGTTCCCGGCGGTTCCGTTGACCAATGATGACAATGTGGACAGGAATCCGTCCGTGACCGTGGATGGTATGGGGGCCATCATCGTCTGCTGGGAGAGGAACTCCGCCGCCGTTGCGTATCCGGAATCGCTGCACTACTCGTCCGCCGTGATGAAGGATTACGACATCGCCTTCGCCGTACGGACGGCTGCTCCCGGAGGTCCGGTCGCCGGCGGATTGCTCGGAGCACCGGACAGGTATGATGCGGCACCGCATCTGGCCACCGGGAAGTTCGGACAGCCGGTGCTTGCATGGCAGACGAACGATGGGACATCGATGTACGGAGCATCGGGTGCGCCGAGCCGCATTGTGGTGGCCCGCGGATGGTTCAGCGGGAAATGGAACGCATTCGACACACTGGCCGATTTCCAGCACTACATGTTCCAGTGGGATATGGCGGTGCAGAGTGATGAGCAGATCGTCATCGCATTGGCGAAGGACACCGATGCGGACCTGTCATCCGGCAGCGATTGGGAGATCTTCACGATCCACCGTACCGCCGGAACATGGGGCCGCGAGAAGATGCTGACGGGGAACACAAAAATGGAATACGGTGTCCGTGCCGCCTATACGCACGATGGACAACCGGTGGTCAGTTGGATGCGGGATACATCGGTGGTCGGAAGTGTCGGGCTGAACGCCGGTTCCGTGGAGGTGTGGATACCGAAAGCAGGAATGGGGTTCTTCAATAATGCGCTGGCAGTCGGGAAGGATACGATGGCGCTCTTCTGGAACGAAGGGACCTCCGTGGTGATGTCCGTTTCGCCGGTGGCAGTCCGTTCATGGAGCACACCGAAGTTCATCCGCTTCTCGGCCGATGTGCAGCGCTCCGTCCATGCACAGTTCGATCCGTCCGGCTCCCTGCATGTCGGGTATCAGGAATCGCCGTACACGGCGAAGGCCGGTTCGTTCTCCGATTCCGGTGCACTGCATCTGCTCACCCTGGAGAAGCTCTCCCCGCCGGTCGGCATCCGTTCCGGAACCGACGTGCAGCCGCGGACCTTCGGTCTGCTCGATGCGTATCCGAATCCGTTCAATCCTGTCACGACCATCCGGTTCGTGCTGCCGAAGGAAGGACATGCGGAACTGACGGTGACGAACATCCTGGGAGAAGAGGTCGCGCGGCTGGCGGACGGACATCATGCCGAAGGGGAACATGCGGTGGTGTTCCGGGCAGACCGGCTCTCATCGGGGGTCTATTTCTATACACTCCGTTCTGCAGGGATCGTGCAGACCAAGAAACTGCTTCTGCTCAAATAGAAGGAGCGGTACAGAGGATCTCAGCTCCGGCGTTCAGCATCTGCTGCCGGATGACGAAAGAAGATGATGCCGAAGAGAACGGCGAAGAGGAGATAGATGCCGGCGGTGACGAGCAGCAGCGGCGAAAGGACGGACGATTTGATGAGCGCCAGTCCGCCGACGGTGAAGTGGGTCAGATTGCCGATGGCGACCGGACGTCCGTACACGCCGCCGATAAGGTTTTCCCGCGCGGTCCAGTTGACCATGCCGAATGCGAAATAGAGCGCGCCGATGATCTGGATGATGACGGCACCGCCGGAAACGGTGTCGCTTCCGAGTGCAGCGGCGAGTTCCTGCGGCAGGAATGTACAGACGATACCGGCGGCGATGAGCAGCACGGCGCTGGCGGTCATAACAAGCGTGGTCTTCACTTCGGAATATCCCTTTCGTTGATCTCTGCCGTTAACCTACGGAAATTCAGCCGGAATTGAAAGGATCGCTGCTCGAAGCGCTGAGCGGGGAGGAGTGTTCGTGATCTCCGATGAACGAATGTTGACCGACTCTCCAGAGTCGGTCCGGACGGGCGGTGACAGTAGGTGACAGTCACCATCATGATGGAACTTCACACAGAGAGATACGAGCAGGCATAGTGTAGAAAGACGGCTTGTCATCCCGTCCTGAAAAGTGCGCCTGTACCCGAATCAAAAGAAACCACACACAGAGTGTAACGTTTTATGTCGTCACCCTTTGCAAGGCAGTATGCTGCGAACGTGCTGAGCGCAGCATCCGCGAAAACATTCCCGGATGTGATGGATAATTCATACGGTATTGGTATATTCACTCTTCCGACACCATTTCATCCCACAGGAAAAGCAATGAACGAAGAACAGAAGTGCCCGCAATGCAGTTCGGAGAATGTCTATCAGGATCGGGATCTATGGGTCTGTGCCGAATGCTTCCATGAGTGGGATCCTGCTGCGGTGACCACGGAAACGGAGTCGGCAGTGCAATCGATAGTGATCAAGGATTCGAACGGATCGGTCTTGACGGACGGGGACACGGTCTCGGTGATCAAGGATCTGAAAGTGAAAGGGTCGGCCTCCGGCATCAAATCGGGGACCAAGGTGAAGAACATCCGTCTTGTGGAGAGCAGCGACGGCCACAACATCTCCTGCAAGGTGGACGGCATCGGTGCGATGTTCCTGAGGTCCGAGTTCGTCAAAAAAGTGTGACCGTTCAATGGCGCATGTCGATTGCGGAAGAGATGCTTATCCCTCGCCGCACAACGATAGCATGGTGTGTTGATCCTTATTGGAACGTTCCTGTCCGAAGAATGAGTGACTGAGCGCTATAACACCATTTCACCACAAAAGGAGTCTTCCATGGAATACACAGTCAATACCGCGGCCATCTTCGCCGCCGCATTCGCTAATTTTGTTGTCGGCGCCATCTGGTATACGCCGCTGTTCGGTCAGGCGTGGGCGAGGGAATTGAAGCTTGATACCAGCGTGAAGCCGGACGGGAAATTCATGGCGAAAGCACTGTCGCTCTCACTGCTCGGGAACCTGATCCTGTCGTGGGTGCTGGCGTGGACAATGGCGGCGTGGCAGTTCCTTCCCGGCGCGGCGGATGTTCCTCCCATCGTGAACGGTACCCGCACCGCATTCTTTCTCTGGCTGGGATTCTATGTGCCGCTGCTGATCAGCGCCAAAACATGGGAGGGACGTTCCTGGAAACTGATTGGCATCAACGGCGGATATTATTTCGTCACATTGCTGACCGCCGCTCTCATCCTTGCCTTTTGGAAGTGACCGAAGGGGACAGAGGCCATAAAAAAACGCGGATCGAGGTCCGCGTTTTTTTTGTACAATTATGCGATCGTG
>JABWAK010000162.1 GCA_013361065.1 Bacteroidota bacterium | reverse complement strand
GAGAATGACTGGTACGGCGAAGAAGTCGGGGCATACGTCATGACGAAGGATGGGATAGAGCTTGCAGAATCCGAGGTGATAGCATACTGCCGCAAGCATCTTCCATTCGCAAAATCCCCGAAGGTGGTCGTTTTCGGGAAGGATGTACCTGTTACCTCAACGGGCAAGTACCAGCGGAACCGCTGCAAAGACCTGTTTACGCAATGGAAAGCAATTCAGTTCACTGAACACAAATAGGAACGGCTGCCTTCTGAGCCGCCGCCTTGTTTTCGGCCGGTTGCTTTCGGGTTAGAACGTCCCGACAAACAAGCCCGCGTTAATCATGAAACCTTTGCCGCTAACGCCGCTCGGGACTCCCATCAGATCATATTCTCCGTCAACCTTCCATGACGGGGCAACCATTGCAGCATAGCTTGCTCCGACACGCAAACCTACCCAACTCAGAATACTGTACTCGAAATTGATGGAAGGTACAATGACAAAGAACGAGCCATTCAGTTCCCGGGTGTTGTTTGGGACAGCACCGCCTCCGCCCAAGTATCCTTGCTCACCCCCCCATGTGTTCTGGCCGCCGGAACTCTGCCTCAATGTGATATCAATCCCGCCGCCGCCGAACCGCCCCAGCTGGTGATGAGCGCGGTGAACCGGCGCACCGTCAATCCGGACCTCCATTGGTTCCGCAATTCCCCGCCGTCGCAATGTGTGGAGATCATCGTCCGGGACAATGGCCCCGGCATCGCACCGCAGTATATCGACAAGATCTTCGACCCGTTCTTCTCCACCAAGAAGATGAGCGACAAGAAAGGGTCCGGACTCGGACTGACGGTGGTCTATAATATCGTGAAGAACCATCACGGTGCCATCCTGGTGAAGAGCGATGAAGGGAAGGGGACGGCGTTCCATATCTTCCTGCCGGCGGTGGAGTACTCCTCCGAACCGGCGACCGGGGATGCCGTCGCGCAGTACCGCGCCCGGAACAATGAACTGGTGTTGCTGGTGGACGATGACGAAGGGATGCAGATCCTCGGCAAGGAACTCCTGGAGGACAACGGGTACCGCGTGCTTGTAGCCTCCGGCGGAATGCAGGCGATCGAACTGCTTGAACAGCACAAGGAGGAGGTGGCGCTGGTGATCCTGGACCTCGTCATGCCGGTGCTGGACGGCGGACAGACCTATCTGCGGATGAAGAAGGTCAAACCGGACCTGAAAGCGTTCTTCTGCAGCGGCTTTGTGACCGATTCGCTCATCTCGAACCTGCTGGCGGAGGAACATCTCACCGCCATCCAGAAACCGTTCAAGTCGGAACAGTTCCTGAAATTCGTCCATACCACCCTTACCAAATGAACATGGTACACCATGCCGGTCCACTGTTCCGCCGCCGGAGTTCCCCGGCGGCGCAGCGGAGCAGTGCGTCGATGACCGGTATCCTGTACCGAATCCTCGACCTATCGTCATGATCCTATGAACCTCCCCGATCGTTCCCTGCTCCGACCGCATACCTCCGCCGTCCGGATCATCCTCTTCATCATCCTGCTCGTCGGCATCGGTGAAGTGGTGGACCATCTTCTCGCTCTTCGGTTCTCTTCGGATTCCACACCACTCCATATTGTGGTCCAGAGTCTGCTCGTCTCCGTCATCGTCGCTCCATTCCTCTACCTGTATGTCATCCGCCCCATGATCTCCCTCAATCAGGAGCGGCTGAGAGGATTGGAGCAGCTCAAGCGTGCCAACGACATGCTGACCGAAAGCGAACAGCGGTTCCGGACCATTGCGGATGCGTCACCGGCAATGATCTGGCAGTCCGATCGGACCAAGGGATGCATCTATTTCAATGCTTCATGGCTGGCCTATACCGGACGGACGCTGGAACAAGAGTTGGGGAATGGATGGGCGGACGGTCTCCACCCGGACGACTATGAGCGGTGTTTCGATGTCTATTCCCGGAAGTTCGATGCCCGGATGCCGTTCGAGATGGAATACCGATTGAAACGGAAGGACGGTTCGTACGGCTGGGTGCTCGATCATGGCCTGCCGGCTTTCTCGCCCTCCGGGGTATTCATGGGAATGACGGGAAGCTGTGTGGATATCACGGCACGGAAGCTCGCAGAACAGGAGGTCGCTGATTCGCAGTTCCGGTACCAGAGTATCGTGGAAGGGACGAATGTCGGGACATGGGAATGGAATGTGCAGACCGGCGAAACGATATTCAATGAACGCTGGGCCGAGATCATCGGCTACCGGCTGGAGGAACTGGCTCCTGTCTCCATCGAGACCTGGAAGCGGATCCTCCATCCGGAGGATGAACCGGAGGTGATACGGAAACTCCGCGACCATTTCGACGGGAAGAGCCGGCACTATGATGCAGAATTCCGTGTGAAGCACCGGAACGGTCAATGGATCTGGATCCACGACCGGGGCCGCGTGATGACCAGGACAGCGGAGGGGAAGCCGCTGATGATGTACGGGACGCACACGGATATCACCGACCGGAAGGGAACGGAAGAGGCGCTGAAAGAGACCAACTACCGCATCACCAATATGTTCGAGAAGCATTCTTCCATCATGCTGCTCATCGACCCGGCATCGGGCCGGATCGTGGATGCGAACGATTCCGCGCAGCGCTTCTATGGATACAGCAAGGCGATGCTCTGCAGTATGAACATCGACCGTATCAATGCACTGCCGCCGGAGGAGGTCCGGCGGAAACGCACCGAGGCAGCGACCGATACGGCCAACCGGTTCCGGTTCCCCCACCGGCTCGCATCGGGGGAGATCCGCACAGTGGAGGTCGATTCCACACTCATCTCGCTCTGGGACGATTCCATCCTCTTTTCTATCATCCATGATATCACCGACCAGGTGCGGATGGAAGCACTGCTGAAGGAGAGCGACGAGAAGTTCCGCAGTTTCTTCGAACAGAGCAACGACGGCATCACCCTCATCGATGAGCAGGGAAGGATCATCGAATGGAACAATGCCATGGAGAGGATCACCGGTATACCCTGTCAGGAAGCACACGGTGCCGGGTTCATCGATCTGCAGGCGCGCTTGTCCGTTGCCCCCGTTACGGAGGACCTGCTCCAGCAGCAGCGGTCGCAGCTGCTCGATGCCTGTGCGACCGGTGCATCTCCGTTCTTCCACCGCACCATCGAAGCACCATTCCGGACCGCAAATGGTGAACAGCGGTCCATCCAGCAGGTCCTCTTCCCGATCCGCACCGGTGCCGGGTTCCGGATCGGCATGGTCTCCCGGGATATCACCGAGAAAGCGGCAGGCGACCGGGCGGTAGCGCAGACACGGTCGAATTATGAATCGTTCTTCAATACGATCGATGAGTTCCTCTTCGTGCTGGACATGCAGGGGAACATCCTCTTCACGAATAGAACGGTCATCGACCGTCTCGGGTACGGCACCGAGGAACTCCGCGGTGTCTCGGTGCTGCAGGTCCATCCGGAAGAGCGCCGGCAGGAGGCATCGCACATCGTCGGCGAGATGCTGCAGGGGAGGATGGAGCATTGTCCGATCCCGCTCCAGCGCAAGGATGGGCTGCTCATCCCGGTGGAGACCCGTGTGAAACTCGGCACCTGGAACGATCAGCCGGTGATCTTCGGTATCAGCAAGGACATCTCCCGGCTGACACTGTCGGAGGAGAAGTTCTCGAAACTCTTCTATTTGAATCCGTCCGCCTGCGGACTGAGCGAACTCGGTTCCGGGAACTATGTGGAAGTCAACCAGGCATTCGAAGAACTGCTGGGGTTCTCCCGGGATGAGGTCGTCGGACGTTCGGCCTACGACCTGAAGATCCTCACCCGCGATGTTGCCCAGGCCATCGTCAGCAAGGCAGATAAGAACGGAAGGATCGTCAATGCCGAAGCACAACTCCGCACCAAAACCGGGACGATGCGCGACGTGATCATGTCCGCCGAGAACATCATCGTTCAGGACCGGAAGTTCCGGTTCACCATCGTGAACGATATCACTGAATTGAAACAGGCTCAGGCGGCCGCAGCCCAGATGGCGCAGCGGAATGAGATCCTGCTGCATACGTCGAAGGACGGCATCCATGTGATGGATGAACGGGGGTACCTGGTGGAGGTGAATGAGACCTTCTGCGAGATGCTGGGGGTCGGCCGTGCCGAAGCGCTCTCGATGAATGTGCGGAACTGGGATGCCCGATGGTCCGGCGACGAACTGATGCAGAAGATCGATGCGCTCCTCCGGCAGCCGGCGGTCTTCGAAACGGTGCACCGCCGCAAGGATGGTTCGGAATTCCCGGTGGAAGTGAACGCCGTCGGGGTCACACTGGAGGGGAAACGGCTGCTGTATGCCTCGGCGCGGGATATCACCGAGCGCCGGGCCATGGAAGAGGCGCACCGGCACAGCCAGAAACTCGAGAGCATCGGCACGCTTGCCGGCGGTATCGCCCATGATTTCAACAATCTGCTCGTTGCCATCCTTGGTCAGGCCTCGCTGGCGTACGACCGGATGCGCAAGGACGATCCGTCGCGGCCGAACATCGAGAAGGTGATCACAGCATCCGAGCATGCCGCGGATCTCACCCGCCAGCTGCTTGCATATTCAGGACAGGGGAAATTCTTCACAGAACAACTGGATGTGAACCGTCTGATCCGGGAGAATGTACAGATGTTCGAACTCTCCCTGCCGAAGAACTGCCGGTTGTCGCTGTACCTCGACCCTGCGGACCCCGCCATCACGGCGGACAAGGGACAGATGCAGCAGGTGCTGATGAACCTCATCATCAACGCCGGGGAGGCGATCGGTGAACGGAACGGTGAGATCATGCTCCGGACCGACGTGCGCACGGTCGCGGACGGCGACCTGCGGTATGCACGGTTCACCAATACCGCACTCACCGGCGGTGAGTATGTCGTCATCACGGTGGAGGATACCGGTTCCGGGATCAGCGCTCATCAACTCCAGCGGATCTTCGATCCGTTCTTTACCACGAAGTTCACGGGACGCGGCCTCGGGCTCTCCGCCGTGCTGGGCATCATCCGCGGACACCACGGCGGCCTGGCCGTGACCAGTACGGAAGGGGTCGGTACCACCTTTGAGGTCCTTTTCCCTCTCTCCCGGACCGACCGGGACCCGTCCGCCGGATCCGATGCGGAGAAACCGGGCCGGGCCGGTACGATCCTGTTGATCGATGATGAACCGACCGTGCTTGAATTCCTGAATGACGCTCTCACCGATGATGCGTACACCGTGCTGCAATCCCGGGATCCAGTGGAAGGAATCGAACTCTTCCGCAGTCACTGGCAGGATATCGCTCTTGTCATTCTTGACTATGCCATGCCTTTCATGAACGGGTATCAGGTCTTTCAGGAACTGGTCCGTATCGACCCGCGCGTGACCGTACTGCTCTCGTCCGGATATTCCGAGGAGTATACAATGGAGCATTTCGGTCATGTCCGTCCGGCAGCATTCTTCCAGAAGCCTTTCTCTGCCCGCGCACTGCGCGAGAAGGTTCACACCATGACCGGTATGGACCAGTCAAAAGCAGGAGGGCCGGTGTAACATGATCCCCGTCTGCACGATCCGGACATCATCTTTGTCCGGTCCTTGATCCTGCTCTGCGATCTTTACACTCCTTTCCTTCCCTGAAACGCCGGGTACGCATGCCCGGCGTTCTGTGTATACACCGATTTTCTTTCGTACGATGCGGAGGACCGTACCGGTACGCTCTCTGTCCAATATTGACCATCTGCGACCCTATCACCACCCTCACACCTCTTCGAAGTACTGAACCTCCAGAATCCCTGTTTTTATCCCGGAATCGTCACTTTTATCGGACAATGACGTTGGCATACCGCTTGCTGAAGGCATCACAGCAAAGTCATGCGAGGTCCTATGCCCTTATCCGCTCGTCCGTCCGAGGGAACATTCAAAGAGTGCTCCCTGTGCCACGCTGTCTGGAAGACCAGAGAGGAGTTTCTGAACGACCGAGAACTGAAGCTGAACGGCTATCAGTTCACATCCGTGAGGAATACCAATTCCGTGAATGGTGGTATCCTGCTTTACACGCATCATCGAGCATCATGCGGAACAACACTGGCCATTTATGTCCGGCAGTTCAAGGATCAACGCACTGTAATTCCATCCGGCGGTCGAATGGTCCACGGTAGCCTCGGAAGCACTGAATCAACAACCCACAAAGGAGGGTCACAGTTATGTCTGAAATAGCAGCGAAACAAGCCTCGTCGGACGAACTCCTGCAGCTTGTCAGCTTCAATATCGGCGAGGAGGAATTTGGCGTCGATATCCTGAAGGTCCAGGAGATCAACCGCATGGTGGAGGTCACCCGGGTGCCGAATGCCCCGGAATATGTGGATGGTGTCATCAATCTGCGCGGGAAGGTCATCCCGATCATCGATCTGCGCCGGCGCTTCGGCATGGCACGGAAGGAGAAAGATAAGAATACCCGAATCATCGTGGTGGAATTGAGCGGAAAGGTGCTCGGATTCGTTGTGGATGCCGTGAGCGAAGTGCTTCGTATCCCGCAGTCCGTCACTGAACAGCCTCCCTCCATCGTTGCCGGTATCGATGCGGAGTATATCACCGCCATCGGTAAGCTGGAGAACCGGTTGCTCATCCTGCTGGACCTGGATCGCGTCCTGAACACGGATGAGACACAATTGTTGAAGAAGGTCGCATAAACAATCATCATCACACACCCATCAACAGAGGAGTATTTATGAAATGGTTCTATGATCTGAAGATCGGGACGAAACTGATCACATCGTTCGTCCTCGTCGCCCTCGTCGGCGCATTCCTCGCTTATGTAGGGATCACCAGCATCAAAGCAGCCGATGAAAGCGACACTGCGTTGTATGAGAAGAACCTGGTTCCCATCACGGATGTCGGCACGATTGCGACCGCATTCCAGCGGCTGCGCAACAATATGTTGGAATTGACCGTGTCGAAAACGGAAGCCCAGAGGGAGGATCTGTTCGCCCGTATCGCCGACCGCCGTAAGGAGATCGCGACGGCGTTGGCAAAGATCGAGGATGCGGTGACGGCGGATGAAGTACAGGAGAAGATCAAGGAGTTCAAGGAAGCACGGGAGGGGTACATCGCCGTGCAGGACCGGGTCATCGAACTTTGCAAGGATGAGCGGATGGCAGAGGCACAGGCATACCTCTTGGGTGCGGGTGAAAAGGCGCGCAAACCGTACCAGGAGAAGATCGAAGCACTGGAGAATATTCTGACAACGAGAGGAAAGAATCGTGTCGTGCAGAACACTGTCGATGCAGAACAGGCGGTCACCACGATGTTCATCTTTGCGGTAACAGGATTCATGCTCTCCATCGGTCTCGGTATCTTCATCGCCCGCATCATCAGCAGACCGCTGCAGCGCGGCGTGGAAATGATGCAAGAGATGAGCAAAGGACACATCTCGGCCCGATTGAACATCACCACGAAGGATGAGGTCGGTGTATTGGCCCAGACCATGGACGAATTCGCCGATAAACTGCAGAACAAGGTCGTTGCAGTGATGGACCGTGTCGCTGCCGGGAACCTGTCGGACGAAGTGGATGACAGCGATAAACAGGACGCGATCAGTCCCGCGCTGAAACAGATCATCACCTCGCTCCGCAATCTCACGGCGGAAGCGAAACGCCTCACGGAGGCAGCGCTTGCCGGTAAGCTCTCCACCCGCGGCGATGTCTCCAAATACCAGGGTGCCTATAAAGAGATCGTGCAGGGGGTCAACGATACCCTGGACGGCGTCATCGGACCGCTGAATGTGGCAGCAGAATATGTGGACCGGATCGCCAAGGGTGATATCCCGGCGAAGATCACGGACAATTATAACGGCGACTTCAACGAGATCAAGAACAACCTGAATATGGCGATCGATGCCGTGAATGCCCTGGTAGCCGATGCCGCCCTGCTGTCGAAGGCAGCAGTGGAAGGGAAGCTGTCCACGCGCGCAGATGCATCGAAGCACCACGGGGATTACCGGAAGATCGTGCAGGGTGTGAATGACACGCTGGAT
>JABWAK010000161.1 GCA_013361065.1 Bacteroidota bacterium | reverse complement strand
CAACGTCTCCCGCACATGATGCACCGCCTGCACGGTATGGATGCGCAGATAATTCGCCTCGCTTTCGATCCATCGGATCTCCGGCGGCTGCAGGAAGCAGATCCTCCCGTCCGACTTGACGACGATCTTTTCCGGGTACGGCAGGCGTTGTGCGATGGTGTTCACTGTGGTGAGCATCCGCGAGATGAAGAGATCACGGTCGCCGGACGATAACCGCTGCCGGACGCGCTCCAGCGACGCCTGGAACCGGCGTTTCGTGAACGGTTTCAGCAGGTAATCGGCAGCGTCCAGTTCGAAGGCCTTCACGGCGAACTCATCATATGCCGTGGTGAAGACCACCAGCGGCATCCGTTCCGGCGGGATGATGCCGACCAGCTGCAGACCATCCATGCCCGGCATCTGGATATCCAGGAACATCATATCGATACGCTCGCGGAGCAGCAGTTCCTTCGCCTCTGCTGCGCCGGCACACTCGGCACGGACCACAACATCCTTCTCCTCCTCCAAAAGCATGCGGACGCGCTCCCGGGCGAGCGGCTCATCATCTACGATCAGCACGGTGATGCTCATCGTCCCTCCCGCGGAATCGAGATGGTGACGATACAGCCGCGCTGCGGCCGCGGTGCGATCACCAGGGTCGCCTGCGGGCCAAAGCTTGCGGAGAGCCGCTGCCGGGTGTTCGTCAAACCGATCCCTTCGGTCAATCCTTTCAGTGCTTCGGCAGGCGCCGCATCATCTTCCACGGTGATGCTCCAGCAGCCGCCGATGGACCGGGCGGTGACCTTCAGCAGGGTCGCTTCCGTGAAGCGCGATATACCATGACGCACGGCATTCTCCACCAACGGCTGCAGCAGCAGCGCCGGCACAGGAATCTGTAATGCTGCATCGTGGATCTCTTCCGTATAGCGGACCCTGCCGCCGAATCGAACCTCCTCGATGGAGAGATAGGCCCGGATGAACCGCAGCTCCTCCTGCAGCGGCACGAGCGCGGCATCCGATGCTTCGAGCGTGATCCGGAGGAAATCACTCAGCCGGACGATCATCTCCTCGGCCTGGTCCGGGTCCTTCCGGATGAGGGTGACGATGGAGTTCATGGTGTTGAAGAGGAAATGGGGCTGCAGCTGCATGCGGAGCGCCGTCATGCGCGCCTGTGACAACTGCGTCTCCAGCCGTGCGGCGGTCACCTGCTGCTGCTGGGCGGTGCGGTGGACCTCCATCGCGTACTGCATGATGGCAAGCGCAACGAACACTATCAGCATCCCGTCGATGTTATAGAAGAGCGAGTTCAGGATGGTGTTGGCGGAAACGGCAGCGATCTTTCCGTTGAGCAGAGCAACGGAGAACCCATGCAGAACGCACAGCATCAACGAGAGCAGCAGTCCGGCGCTGAAAAGGACGAGCCCGTTCCGGAACCGGTTCGCCCCGAGCACCGGGAACGCTGCAGAGAGACGGAGAGCCGCGGGGGTACCGATGATCCACGCGAGGGAGAACGAAGTGTTCCAGATGAATTCACCGAGGATATCGACCGGCTGGTGGGTGATAGGATGCACCAACAGCATCACACCGGTCATGAACAGGGCGAAGAGGGACCAGAAGAGAGCGATCGGAAGGAGAGTGATTTTCATGGAAGTGAATGTACCACTTTCCGGCGGCAGAAGGAACTGAACGAGGATAGAGTGGGACGAACTGCCGGCCGGCGGGGATGAACGGCATGAACGGGACCGAATGGACCGGTCCCGCTTCTGCCATAATTACTCGTCGTCCCCGATCTCGAAGGTCTTATCGACCGGGGGCCGTTTCGGAAGATCGGCGATCTTCAGTCCCAGCGCGTAGATGGTCCGGGTCACCTTGAGCAGATTGTCGAAATCGATCTTCTCCACATGGTCGGTCACACGGTGGTAATCCTCATGCAGACCATCGAAATAGAAGACGATCGGGATGCCGTTCTTCGCATAATTGTAGTGGTCGCTGCGGTAGAAGAGACGGTTCGGATCCTTCGGATCGTCGAACTTATAATTGAGCTTCAAGTTATAGAGCGATGTATTGACGCTCTCATTCAATTCCCCCAGCTGCGTGCTCATCATGTTCGAGCCGATGGAGAAGATCTCGCCCGGTGCGACGAAGTCCTCATTCTTCGCACTCTCGCCGGTGTCCGGTTTGGTGCGTCCGATCATGTCGATGTTCAACTGCGTGACGATCGACGAGAGAGGGACCGTCGGATTCTGCACGAAATATTTGGAGCCCCACAGTCCTTTCTCCTCCCCGGTATGCCAGATGAACATCATGGAGCGTTTGGGACGCTGCGCCTTGGTCAGTGCCTCGGCCATGGAGAGAAGTCCGACCGTTCCGCTGCCGTCATCATCCGCACCGTTATAGATGGAATCGCCGTTCAGCGGTTCGGGACGGAGACCGACATGGTCGTAGTGGGCACCGAACGCCACATACTCATTCTTCAGCTTCTTATCGCTTCCCTCCCAGACGGCGATGATATTCTTGGTGTACAGTGTGTCGATGCGGACCGCAACAGCGGCCGTGACCCGTTTCGCATCAGAAAGCGCGAACGGTTTCGCCGAATCCGCCGACGCACGGACGGACATCGACTGCACACCGGTCTTCTCTCCGGCAAAGATCGCATCGACCAGCGCAAGGGATGCAGTAATGGTCGGGACCGCTTTCTTCACTCCGGGCACGTCGAAGGAAGGGACGGAAACGGAGCCGCGGTTCTGCGCGTTGTTCTTGTCCCGCTCCCACGAACCGAGTGAACGTGAACCGGGAATGATGATGAGTCCGGCGGCCCCGTTGTTCTTCGCATAGTTCGAAGGCGTGTCATAGTCCTCGCCGAGTTTCAGACCGAAGTCGCCGCGGGTGACTCCTTTCGGCAGCCCTTCCAGTGCGACGATCACTTTCCCTTTCACGTCGAGGCCGGCATAGGGATCGATCCCTTTGGACCGCACAATGAAGCCGTTCTGCACAAACACCAGCGGAGCAGAGAAAACACCGGCGGAGGGATATGCCAGGAATCCGTCGCCGAATGTGAACGAACGTCCGCCCACGGTGACGCTCGTTGCTGCCGCATTGACGCGTGTCTTATGGAGCAGGATCCGCTGGAAGAACGAACCGCTGTCCCCGGCCGGAGTGTATCCCCACCGCGACAGGTGGGTGGCGATGAATTTCGCGGCGATCTCCAGTCCGCGGGAGGGAGTATCGCGTCCTTCCAGTTCATCGGAAGCGACGAACGAGAGATAGTCGAATAATTGACCGCGGGTGATCCCTTCGATATTTCCCGGGTCGGCCTTCTTCTTGACCGCAGGCTGAGCGTTGAGCAGAACGGTTCCGCAGAGGAGCAGCAGTGCAGCGCGTTGGAGCATGAGTGTTCCTTCCTTTCCCAAAATGGTTCGAGAATGTAGAGGAAAAAACACTCTCTTCCAAACCGCTTATTTCATCAGGACGATTTTCTTGACATCTGTATACCTTCCGGCCGACAAACGGTAGTAATAGATACCGCTGGAGAGACCAAGTCCCGCCGCATCGAGGAGATACCGGTACTCCCCTGCCGGCTGTGACTGCCGCAGCAGGGTTGCGACCGTGCGCCCGAGCGCATCGGACAGCGTCAACGTGACCATCCCCTCCTCCGCCACCGCATATCGGATGGTCGTGACAGGATTGAACGGATTGGGGAAGTTCTGCGACAGAGCGAATGTGTGCACCGCTTCCCCGCCGGCGGCGGCATGCGTGAGAGGACCGGAGACCTTGAACGTGAAACTCTTCTCGAACACTTTCTGTCCGCTGTTCGAACGGGAGGTGACGACAAGTTTCGGGATGTAGGTGGTCGCTTCGGAGGTCCGGATCATTTTGTTGAGATGGATCGTGAAATGGACCGCCTGGGAATCCTTCGGCCCCAGCACGAAGACTGCAGGTGAGACGCTCAGTGCCGAATCCGGTTTTACCGCAACGAAGGCCGAAGTGCCGTTCACTTTTGTGACCGTGATGGAATCCGGAGACTTTCCTTGGTTATAGACCATGATCACCGTGTCCCTGATGCCGGCAGAGACAGGGATCGTACCGAAGTTATGCTGCAATGTGTTCATGGTGATCACCGGCGATGTTGGCAGCGCGGTGATGTACTCCTTCCGGATGGTCGTGTCGGTCCGGATGCCGTCGGAAACGATCAATCGGACGGAGTAGGTATCCGGAACGGTGTAGGTGTATTGAGCATCCTTCGTCACTGCATCGGTGATCCCATCACCGTTGAAGTCCCACTTCCAGCTGGACGCTGTTCCCGGATCACCATACGACAGATCCGAGAAGTTCACCGGCATCGGCACCTGATCGAGAAGGATATCCCCATAGAACATCGATCGGATGTACGGCGAAGCTCCCGGTTCCGTCACGGAGAGATACTGTTTCGCACTTACATTGGTCTGCACCGTCCGCTGACCGGAGAGCCATTCGATGACGAGCGAATCGATCACCGCAGCATCCCCCAGACCGATATGGACGGTATGACTGTTGTGTCCGTTGAAACTGTTCTGGGACGATACCTCGCGGTGCTGCCAGTAGCTCTTCCCGCCGATGGTCGCTTTCACGCGGACCTTCGCGCCGATCGACGTGCGGTTGAACTGGGCCCCTTTCACATCGACCATGATCCAGTTATTGGCCGAGGGCTGGTCATTCCGGTAGAATTCATTGGTCGTCCCGCCGCTCACGATGTAAAGGTCCATATCGCCATCCTTGTCATAATCCCCTGCCGCCGCCGAGATATGGGGCGCGGTGACCAGGACCGGCGGAATGGTATCGACCCGGGTGAATGAGCCGTTCCCGTTGTTGCGGTAATAGAGATTGGTCCGCGGACCGTCCCGCGTGACGAAACAATCCTGATCTCCGTCATTGTCGAAGTCGACCCAGATGTTCGCCAGGGAGGAGTTGTTCGAGGTAACGATCGGACCGGCTTCCGCTGCGGTCGCTTTGACGAAGAGGCCGTTGTCGTTCCGGTACAGCACATTGTTCGGCACGCCGGAATAATTGGTCACATACGCATCCAGATCCCCGTCGTTCTCGATGTCGATCCAGTTCCAGACCTGACCGTCCAGCAGGTCAGTGCCGAGGATACCGTCCGTGATCCGCTGCAGTGTTGCGGTGCCGGTCTCCTTGAGCATGTTGCGGAACAGATAATCCTTCGCCGGCGTACCTGCCGGTCCGCTGCCGATGAAGAGGTCCTGATCCCCGTCCCGGTCATGATCGAACCATGTGGCAACGGTGTAAGGCGCAAGGTCCGCCGTCACCGGACTGGATGTGATCCGTTCGAATTCACCGGCGCCGATGTTGCGGAACAGATGGTTCCGCTGCGCGGCGCCGACGAACCCGCGCGGATGCGTGATGAGGGCATCCACCAGACCGTCATTGTCGAAATCCCCCCATGCGCCGGCCCAGCCGCGGTTCTCCCTCGAACCGATCTCTCCGCGGGAGAGCGGTGTGAAGGTGTAGCCGGCTGCTGCACCGTTGTTGCGGTACACCACAGAGACCGCACCGGTGTAGAGACAATCCATATCACCGTCATTATCCATATCCGCGAATGCAACGCCGGAGGCGGGGGCGGCAGGAAGACCGCTGCCGATGCCGTGTCCGTTCACCGTGGTGAACTGACCATTGCCGTCATTCCGGTAAAGGTGGGTCGGACCGGCGAACAGGTCCGCATCACCGTCATTGTCATAATCGACCCAGGCCGTGCCGGCATACCCGGCCACACCGGATGCCGGTGCCACGGCGGCGGGATTGGACGGATCGGTGATACGGGTGAAATGCTGTGCCGTGAGGAGCGGGACCGCGGTCAGCAGCAGAGCGATGGTGCGCATGGACATGATATTCCTCCAGTTGGTGGGTGTGGATGGTGGATGTTCGGAGGATAACGTACGGGAACGGCAGTCGGGCCGCTTGGCGAAAATTGACTTTTTGAAGTACTCGTTTAAAAATGCAAAGAACGTGTCATTCCGGAGACCGCCCGCGATCCTCGGTTGCGGTAGTCCGGAATCTTTCTTTAGGGAAAGACCCTGAACTCGCTCAGGGTAAACTGAATGAATAGATAAGAAAAGAAAAAGTGTCATTCCGGATACCGCTCGCATTCCTTGATTGCGGTAGTCCGGAATCTCTCCTTAAGGAAAGACCCTGAACTCGCACAGAGTGTCTGAACTTCAAGGTGCTCTTCAGGGTGACATGGTGGTTGAACATAAAAACATTCCTGTCATTCCGGATACCGCCCGCATTCCTTGATTGCGGTAGTCCGGAATCTTTCTTTAGGGAAAGACCCTGAACTCGCGCAGAGTGTCAAAAATACATGGTGCTCTTCAGGGTGCCCCTTCGACTCGCTGAGAACAAAAGATCAAGGCTCGCTCAGGATAAACTGATGGAATTAAAAACGAAAAGAAGTATATGTCATTCCGGATACCGCCCGCGGTCCTCGGTTGCGGTAGTCCGGAATCTTTCTTTAGGGAAAGACCCTGAACCACCGACATCAGGAGAGCAACGGTCGGTGTTCAGGGTGACCCTTCGTCTCGCAGAGATTAATATGCCAAGGCTCGCTCAGGGTAAACTGAATGAATACATAAGAAAAGAAAAAAGTGTCATTCCGGATACCGCTCGCGATCCTCGGTTGCGGTAGTCCGGAATCTTTCCATAGAGAAAGACCCTGAACCACCGACAACAAGAGAGCAACGGTCGGTGTTCAGGGTGACGTGCTGGATGGAGTAAAAAAACAACCCTGTCATTCCGGATACCGCCCGCATTCCTTGATTGCGGTAGTCCGGAATCTTTCTTAAGGGAAAGCCCCTGAACCACCGACATCAGGAGAGCAACGGTCGGTGTTCAGGGTGACGTGCTGGATGGAGTTAAAAAAACGACCCTGTCATTCCGGAAGCCGCCCGCATTTCAAGACGGCGGCTGTCCGGAATCTTTCCTTAAAGGAAGATCCAGAAATACTGACAATTCGAGAGCGATAATACTACGGCTGGTTACGACTCGCGGCGGCGGTATTGCTCGGGGGCGGTACCGGTCCGGGATTTGAAGAGCTTGCTGAAGGAGCTCAGGTCGGAGTAACCGACGGCGAGACAGACCTCGCTGACCGTCATAGTGCCGCGGCGCAGCAGGCGTTCCGCCTCGCGGATGCGCCGGCGGATGAGGTATTGATGCGGAGTACAGCCGAAATTCTTTTTGTACTCACGAAGACAATGCACCGGCGCCATCATCGCGGCGGCAGCGATCTGGTCCAGAGTAAGTTCCTCTGTAAAGCAGGAATCGATCAGGTCCTTCGCACGGTGCAGCCGGGTATGCAGTTCCTGCTTCGTGGACGGGCGCACGGCACCGATCCGTTCCACATCGGTTCGCACCTGCTGCTGCGTTGCAAAGAGACGCTGCAGAAGTTCGGTGTACAGGTCCGCGATCTGTTCCTTGTTCGCGTGCAGCTGCAGGGAGAGGGAACGCAGCCGGTGGAAGAGCGGCGACAGCGTGCGGTCATGCCGGTAGAGCTGCTCGGCGAACCGCACCGGCGACGTACCGGAGAACGCCTGGTCCGGATCGGCGGCAGTCATGGAGGCATAGACAGCATCAACGAACGAGGGACTGAAATTGATGGTGAAGGAGCGCACTTTGGTTTCGGAGCGGATATAACTGGAATAGACCTTCCCTTCGTTGAAGATCAGGAAGGAATCGTCATCCACCGCCACGGTCCGGGAGTCGGACCGGTAGAACTCCCGTCCGTTGAACGCACACTTCACGGAGAGCGGACCCCAATGGTCCCCGTACTCCACATGGGACGATTCCGCGTTGATGATCACGTTATTCTCCCGGAAGATATTGTCATACCGTTCGCGGTCGAATCCCGGCGCGTGGAAGTTCGGGAACTGGTTGATCAGGTATATGTCCTGCAGGGCATTCATCGATTCTATAATAGAATAACCATATCCCCTTGGTGTAGGTATCGAATTGTGATGAAATCCAGCGATTTAGGGACGAAATGCCATTGCAGGACTATAA
>JABWAK010000160.1 GCA_013361065.1 Bacteroidota bacterium | reverse complement strand
GTAGAACGTGTACTGGACGAGATCGGTGGTGCTCGTCGGGACAGACACCTCATCCGCGGTCAGACGCAGCACCGGGTTCGTGCGGGACCATTGGAGCATCTTATGGATGAAATTCTGCTGTCCGTTGCCGAAGACCCAGCTGGTCCGGAACACCAGCGCCTGCACTCCCGAGCCAAGCACCTCCTGTTCCCCCGACAGTTTACTCTGACCATAGACATTCAACGGGTTCGGTGTATCGGACTCCGTGTACCGGTCCCCTTTCGCTCCGTCGAACACATAGTCGGAACTGTAATGGACCAGCGTCATCCTGCGGTCGGCGCAGATCCGCGCGATCGTGCCGACCGCCGTCGCATTGATGCGGAACGCGGTCTCCTGCTGTTGCTCCGCCAGGTCCACGGCGTTGTAGGCGGCACAGTTCACCACCACGGAGGGTGTCACCGCATCCATCACTGCAGCAAGGGAATCGACGGAGGTGATATCACACTCCTGCTCTTCCGGTGCTGTCACGGTCACACCGCGGCGCTGCAGCTCCTTTGTGAACTGTCGGCCGAGCTGGCCGTTCGCGCCGAGGATGAGGAACGATCGATTCATAGGATATGATCAGGTGTTCAGAATCCGATCCCGAGCAGGAGATCGATGGAAGAATTTCGAATGGTCAGGGCATCACTGTTGTAGATCGGTAGGATGCTCATCGTGTACCGGCACTCGAGATGGAGATCGGGGACGGGTCCGAGCGGGAATTGGATCCCGGCACCGGCAGAGACACCGAAATCGGATTCCCCCTCCGACAGCGCATCGGTCAGAGCGGTCATCCGCTGCGGTTCGATGTGGAAGAGATACTCGATCCTCGGACCGGCTGTCAGATAGTACGCGAACCCATCATCGCCGAAACGGACCTTCATCAGGATCGGCATGGAAATATAGGTCAGCGATGGTTCCACGGCAGCAGCACCGACCTTCGTGGTCAGCCCCCGCTGCAGATACCAAAGCTCCCAGATGAAGCTGATCCCGCGAGCGCGGAATCCTTCCACAAAGAGACCCGCACCGTATCCGATCCTGTATCCCGTCTCCGGTGACGCGCCCTTCGTGTACGACCAGGACTGCGTCGACGCAGCACCGGCTGCCATGACGCCAACACTGCTCAGGGACTGCGCCTGGAGCGGAAGAAGCCCGCACAGCAACAGGATGATATGGGATGTGATGCGCACTGTTCCGGTCATTTCCGATAGAAGCCGATGATGGTATCTGCAACGTACCGCACCTGTTCTTCGGTCAGTTCCGGGAAGATAGGAAGCGCCAGCGATGTTGCGGCGGCATCATCGGAGATAGGATAGGCATCCGTGCTCGAGGGCAGCGCTGCAAAACATTCCTGCCGGTGGAACGGCACCGGGTAATAGATCTCCGTACCGATCCCCTGGGATGCCAGGTATGCTTTCAGTTCATCGCGGCGGGGAACGCGGATGACGAACTGGTTATAGATATGGTGATTCACCGCTCCCGATCCCTGATAGACCGCTTCGGGTAACCGCACCGGGATCCCGGCGCTGGCGATCAGACCGGTATAGAGGGCGGCATTCTCCCGCCGGCGGGCAGACCATCGGTCCAGATGCGGCAGCTTCACATCGAGCACCGCAGCCTGAAGGGCATCGATCCGGAAATTCCCGCCGACGAACTGGTGGTAGTACTTCACCTTGCTTCCATGGACGCGCAGCATCCTCAGCCGCTCCGCCATGGCATCATCGTTCGTCGTGACGAGACCGGCATCGCCGAACGCGCCGAGGTTTTTACTGGGAAAGAAGGAGAAGCATCCGACCGCGCCGAAGTTCCCCACCTTCACGCCATCCTTGTACTGCACGCCGATCGCCTGGGCGCCGTCCTCGATCACCGGAATGCCGTGCGCATTCGCAATGACCATCAGAGCCGCCATATCCGCGCTCTGTCCGTACAGATGGACCGGCACGATCGCTTTGGTCCTCGCCGTGATCTTCCGTTTCACATCGTTCGGGTCGATGTTGAACGTCACAGGGTCCACATCGGTGAAGACCGGCACGGCATTCAGACGCGACACCACGCCGGCGGTCGCGAAGAACGAGTAGGTGGGCACGATCACCTCATCGCCGGGACGCAAGTCGAGTGCCATCAGCGCCAGCAGCAGCGCGTCGGTACCGGAGGAGACGCCGATGGCGTGTTTCGCACCGAGGTACGCAGCCACATTCCGCTCGAAGGTATCGACCTCGGCCCCCAGAATGAACGCCTGGGAGGCAGAGACGCGCAGGACAGCGGCATCGAGTTCTGATTTCAGGGATTGATATTGCAGCTTCAGGTCCAAAAGCGGGACATTCATAGGTCGTCTTCCATTATTGATACGGTGTGAATATACGGACGCTTGTCCGAGTTAGCAAGGAGGAACGGCAGCCGGCACGGCTGTGCGTTTAAAACAGCAGCGCGAAGCGGAAGCTTCGCGCCGTAGGATGATGGCAACACAGCAGAACATTCAATAGGCGCCTTTACCGAACAGGACTACCGGCACTGTCTCGAACATGATCTCCAGATCGAACAACAGTGATTGGTTCTCGACGTAATAAAGGTCCAGCAGGATCATATCCTTGAACTTGATCTCGCTCCGACCCGAGATCTGCCACAATCCGGTCATGCCGGGTTTTACCGATCCCCGTTCTTTGATCGCTTCCCAGAACTCTTCGGACTCATTCGCCATCTCGAAATCCTTCAATGGCAACGGACGAGGACCAACAAGGCTCATATCACCTTTCAACACATTGATCAATTGGGGTAATTCATCAATACTCAGTTTTCTGATCATTTTCCCGACTTTTGTCACACGAGGATCGTTCTTCATCTTGAAGAGCGCACCATCGGATTCATTCTTGCCGAGGAGTTCCTGCTGAATCTGTTCCGCATTCGTGACCATACTGCGGAACTTTATGAAATCGAACTCCCCTCCTCCCTTGATCGCACCGCGCCGCTGGAGGAAGAAGACGGGACGCCCGCTTTCGATGAGGATGGCCATAATGGTCAGGATGAAGACCGGTGCCAGCAAGAAAAGGATCACCGAGGACAGGATCACATCGAACAGACGTTTCAGAACGGATTTGAACATCACAACGCGATAGCGCCGAGGCGAGGCGATGGTGATCCCGGCGATATCATAGATCCGGGAGATCTTCAGCAGATCCTCGGCATGCGGAGATACGATCTTGATCTTCAATCCTCTGTCATCGATGTACGACCTCAGGAATGAATATCCATTCAGTGAGAAATCAGAGGACGGGATGAAGATGCGGTCGATGTAGTGTTCGCGGATCACCGCATCGATCTCATGATGGGTGTACTGGGGAAGGACGGTCTGCTCTTCGGTCTTATGATGCACGATGAATCCCCGCACCCGGTACCCCAGTTCGGGGAAAGATTTGAAACGAAAGTACAGACGCTCCGCTTCCTTATCGACACCGACAATGAGGATCTGATGGACACCATAACCGAGTTTTTGGAAATAAAGATTGATGTGATTTAGTACATACCGTGCGAGCATCAACAGGAACGGCAGGGCGATCACGAACGTGCTGACGGTCTTTTTCCCGACGAACGCCTGGGCGAAGCTATTCAACGCCAATGCAATGAGCACCGCAATGATGAATGACCGGGCCGCGATCAGGTTCTGCAGACGGAGACTCAAATGGAACGATCCACGGTAGAGCCCCATCATCGCTGCGATCACAAGATAGATGATCGTAAAGACCGTGAAACCGATCAGCATGTTCTCGTCGGGCGTGATATATTGGATCGTCTCGCTCCACTTCAACGTGATGATCACGAATCCGCCGATCCAGATGGCGATAATGTCGACCATCTGGGAGATAAGGACGAATATGAACTTCCAATTCCTTTTTATCAGCGTACCCTTCATTCGTGCGAACAGACCATCCTTTATTGGTGTTGGTTGTACAATCGTGAATGACAGCCCTTCTGCAGAGAGGACCCGACGGGTCACCTTTTCCACGACATCATGGCGCATAAAGTAGTCACATTTTCACTCAAACTCAATCTGATTCACCATGGTCCGGTCCGATGTGTTCAACGACACATCCCCGGGGAATGACTCAATCCGCCTGCTCCTATCGGTACCGGAGAGAATCGATCGTAGTGCTGATCGGACCATCACCGCCAAGTATGAATGACAGGGAGCGCACATTCCTCAGGTCCGCCTTCCCGCGGAAGTATCGCCACGGCGCTTCGGTCATCATCGGCCACCGGATGCTTCCGGCATCGTCATAATTCATTCCATCGATCCGTACCGCATGGGATCCTGTCCTTTCGATCGGAATGAAACGATCGAGGATCACCTGCATTCCCTTGTCGCCGGTCTCCATTCGTACCGCCAAAACTCCTGTGGTGACGTCCGCGACCGTTTGGAACACCGTCAGGGGACCAGCGGAAAGATCGATCGGCGGATCGAAGGTCAGCGATATCGATCTCCATTCTTCATCCTTCGGTTTGTCGATGCGGAGTGGGAAGAAGACCGGCTCCGGCGTTCCATGCAGTGGACCGTTCGAGGATGAGAAGGTCGATCGTATCACCGCTGTCCGATCGAACGGGGCAGCATCCCTACCGGAAGAGCCTGACAGTGCTCTGGTTCCATAGCCCCTCCCCGCCCGGACAGTGTGCTGTGCAGACGGCTCCGCGGTCATGGGTGAGCGATCGTCGCTCGGAAGCGAAGCCGACCCCATCCAGTTGCGCTGCAGCAGGTCGAACTTCCAACGAAGATCACCGCTTAGCAGCCGGGAGAACGGCGGTTCACCGGCGAACGAGATCCCTGCCCGGGTCTGTTTCGCCCGCTGCAGCAGGTGAGCGAACTCTCCCGGTGTCTCTTCCTCCTCCCAGGGTTCTGTCGCTGTGGATGACCAGGACCACCACCCCAGATGGTGTGGCAGGAGGATCCCGCTGCTGTTGTGACGCACATGCGCTTCGACCGCCTGACGGCGGCCCCTGGTCGGGAAATCCCACGCCTCCCAACGCGTCCGAAAGCGCCACGTATGGGCCGTCATCGCCCCCATATCCATGGGTACGGGCCTCTTCAGATGCTTCCAGACCTCCGTGATGAACAATGCCGACCAGTACCATCCCCCGTCATCACCGAAGCGGTCAGCAGCATCGATACCATCAAGATAGAGTCCATCGAAACCGCCTTCATTCAGAGCGATGGCATGGCGTCGTGCGATCGTCCGAAACAGCGGTGAACCGGGACTCGGAAGAAGGAATCCATACGCTGACAGCAGGACATGGAGTGGAGCAGATGCGCGATGCTCCTGCACGCTCGTCCCGGATGTTCCTCGCTCAACAGACAAAAGACACTCTGTACCGGTCGAATGAACTTGCTTGATCGTCATGATCTCCTCCCCCGACCGTAGGAGGTCACCTTCCGACAGATCCGTACGCCCCCTGGTCCGGATCGCGATAAGAGTGTCACCGCGATGACACTCACGGTGGAAGAACACGGTATCCGAGACGGCAAGATCCGGGTCCGGAATCGGGGTCACAAAGGTCGATGAACGATCGATCAAGAATGAATAGGTGTGAAGTGTCGATGCGACCCCCCGGCGGCGTAATCCTTCGGTCACCGGGCGGTAGGACAACCAACCGGACGGCCAATATCGCCGGTCAGGTTCCAGGTCTCCGAAACGGAACGATCGCTCCGTCCCTCCATGGAATTGAACTTGATCGAATCCCGTCCCTTTCATGAAGGTGGTCCATTGACCGATCGTGCTCATGGTTAGGCTCCCATAGGACATCACATAGGAACCGCGTGCATACGAAGAGGTGTCGGCGAACGGACCTCCATAGGGTGAGTATGGCATCTGCGGGAATGATGTGAGAGCGTTGGCAATAGACCTCCGAAGCAGCGGCAGCGGCCCTGCCGTGAGGAACCATGATGCTCCGGTCATTCCGAACCTCCGGTACACGCTCCCTTTCACCGCATCCTGGAGCACGGGGGACTGGGCAGAGCGTGCATGGAGCGTCAGCGGCAATAGGCAGACACCGAAGGCGGCAGTATCACTCCGCGAAAGGTCAAGGGAGAGATTGAAGAGGTCCATCTGCAGCACCGAATCACACCCTGCGGAGAGGACCTCGACATAGGTGCCGAACTCCAGCCGTCGGAACAGAAGTGTGAACTCCGCGTTGAGCGGTGAGCAGCGCAGCACCAGGAGCGAATCGTGACGGAGTTGACACCGGTCAGCATAGTACCGGTTGTGAGGAGTGCGCAGGATGAGGAACGGGCCCGGCGCAGGGTCCGATCGAAGGTCCTGACCCTCTCCTTCGCGGACCACACTGATGATGCGGGCCTCCGCGGAGAGGGTAAGGAGCAGATCGTTCACCCGGAGTGTGAAGCGTTCACCTCCATTGGCCAGAGCAGCGGACACCATGAGGAGGATGAAAACAGCTGTCAGTCGATGGACCATGGCGGACCTTTTCCACCGGATTCCTGCCCGGATCAGTCGCGGTCAGAGCGACATCATGAAGGAACGGTATTGGGTGTAGATGGCTTCCCACGACATCGTACGTCGGATGGTTACACCGAGATCGTGCGCTTCACGGCGATATCGCTCGGGAGCGGATTCAAAGCGGAGGATCGCTTCCGCTACGCTGGTACTGTCGCGGCGGAAGAAGCATGCCTGCTCAGCACCATTCGGTTCTTCGAGCACCTCACGATTGAAGATCGTATCAATGGCGATGGTCGGGATATCCATGCCGACCACGCGCACCAGTGCAGGATTGATGCCTCCCAATGAATGTCCATGCAGGTATGCGCGGGCATTCAACAGCACTTGAGTGAGATATTCCTGGTCCTTGATGAGACCGAGCCAACGCACCGGATGCCCCTTCGCTCTCTCTTGGAGTGAACGGAACCAGGCATTGTCCGGTATATGACCTGCAATCAGTAACGGACGTTGGACACCGGACCGGATATACCCGTCCACCATGATATCGGTGAGGTTATGCGGGGTCTGACGACTCATGATGATATAATAGCCGTCCGGATATTCGCGACAGAGATCGATGTCCTGCTTCTCCGGAAGGATATCCGAACATCCGTATCCAGCCCAGTCGATCCGGAGTCCGAACTTCCGTCGGTAGAGGGACTGCATGTGACGCGAATCGGTGATGATCTTATTCGCGAACAGCCAGCAGAGATATGCGCCGAGCGGAAAGAAGAGGTGGCGGAACACCGGGGGCCACTTCGGATCCTTCCACATGATGCCGTCCACATTGATGAAGATCTTCTTGCCGAAGAGCCGCGGGAACCAGCTGTAGATGCCGTTCTGGATGAACGAATAATAGATGACATCCGCATCGGAGAAGGTGGCTGCCCAGGTGGATTTCAGTGCGATGAGGAACTGTCCGGTGTACTTCCCGTAGTTCGTCTTGTGGAAGATCCGGACGACGCCGTTCTGGATGACATCGCGGGTGATCCCTTGTTCGTCTGTCTCTTTGGTCCCCCAGGCATGGATGGTAACGGAATGCCCGTCGCGGATGAACCGCGGACCGAATTCACGCACCAGATCCTCTGCACCGGCATAGCTCCAGCCCCGGGTCCCGATGATATGGATGTTCACTGTACCTCCGACGTTCGTGGTGATGTGATGATCGAGTGATAATGACCGGCCATGCGTACGGCATGGTCATGGACCGACAGTAGTCCCTCTCCTGCTCTGCGTGCTGCATCGGACAGGCGTTGCCGCAGCGCCGTGTCCGAGAGGAGCAGTTCCACCGCACGGCGGAAACCTGCAGCGTCCGGCGGATCGACAACGATGCCGTTGACGCCGTGCTGCACCAGTTCCGGGATCGCGCCGCGTGCGGAGGTGACCACGGCGCATCCCTCCATCATCGCTTCCAGTACGGCGAAACAGAATGTCTCCGGCGCAAGGTACGGCAGGAGTGCGATGGTGTCCGGACCCATCATGCTGCGGATCTCGGACTGGGTCTTCCATCCGAGGAAACGGATCGACGGATCCGACCCGCTGCCGCGCATCGCTTCAACGGCAAGATGTCCCCCCTTATGCGGCACGAGCCGACCGAAGAAGAGCACTGTGGGCTGACCGGTGGGTTCCGGAACGGGACCCGGTGCGAACAGCAGCGGATGGCGTTCCGTGAAGATCTTGCCCCGCAGGATGGGATGGCGTTCCAGTAATGTCCCGACGAACCGGGAGGGTGCATGGACCGCGGTGACCAGTTCCAGAAAACCGCGCAGCGACCAGAGCTGCATCTGCACCGCCGCCGCCGTGCTCTGGACGAATGAGCCGCGTTTGCACCGCTCCGTCACCGGATTCCAGAGCGTGCCGGTGAGGCACGCCGTGCACTGTTCCCCGGTCCGGTCCGAGAAGAACCCCGCATTCCCGCAGACAAGTTTGTAATCGTGGACCGTGAAGACCACCGGCACACGCGCGCGCCGCAGGACCGGGACACAGGCGGCGGTGAAGTATTGATGGATGCCGTGGATGTGGACGACATCGGGCTGGTGCCGTTCGAAGGTGCGGCGCAGCGCATCGGCGGCGGCGGCGGAATGGTAATGCTCCGAGAGCGCATCCCCTCCGGCCGTTCCGAACTCTGCAGTCGTTTCGTTCCCTCCCTCCATGGTGAGCAGCACGAACCGTCCGTTCCGGATCGTCAGAACGTGTACATGGTGTCCTGCTCCGCGCAGACCGCGCACCAGATGGAAGGCATAGAGTCCATCCCCGCCGGCATGTTCCGTGAACCGGGGAGTGATCATCAGAACGTTCATCCGCCCCTCCTGCTCCCTGAACGGTCCCGATGGAATCGCTCACGGACTTCATGATATACCGCCATCATTCGTTCTGCATGGAGTGCAAATGTGTAATCCTGAAGGACGATGGAGCGGCCCTCCGATCCAAGTGACCTGCGCCGTGCTTCGTTACGAGCCAGTCCGCTGACCGCAGCCGCCATCGCATGTGCATCCTTGTGCGGAACGATCACCCCTGCCCTGTCCTTGCGCACAAGATCCTCCATGGGTGTCGTTGAGAAAGCGATGACCGGCACTTCACAGGCCATCGCTTCAATTGCGGTCAGATTGAAGCTCTCCGCAGTGGATGGCGTGATGAACACATCCATCGCATTGAACAGCATGCTCAATCGGCGCTGATCGTCCACCCATCCTGCATCGATCACGGTGTAGCGGTCGTTGAAATCGTCCAGCAGTCCTGTTTTGTCGAAGGTCAATATGACAGTGGGACGTCCGGTATCGAGGTTCGATAGACATTCGCGGAGCTGCGGGAACCCTTTGTAGCGCTGCTTCGATGCGCGGACACCGATCACGAATGCCTCTTCCCCGATGCCGAGCGCCGTGCGGGCAGCCTGCCTATCCACCGGTGCGAAGATGCGTTCATCGATTCCAAAAGGCACGTAATGCACCCGCTGTCCTGAAAGCACCGGACTCTGCTGAACACGGGATCGCATCCATTCCGATGCAACGATGATGTCGCCGTTCCACCGGGAGAACATCCGCTGCTTCACCTTCCACATCGTATCCGTCCGGTCGCGGGTCATCGGAACGAATGACGTGAGATCGGGGCATTCACCGCATCCGGTCAGCCACCGTTCACAATCATGGGAGAACACGCAGTGACCGGTGAACGCCCACATGTCGTGGAGCGTCCAGACCGAGGGACGGCGGCGGCTCAAATGCGGCAGCATGGTGATATTGAAATAATTGTTGTTGATGAGCTGGTAATGGACGATATCAGCATTGCGGAATTGCCGGGAATGCTCGAGCGCGAGCGGGGTCCATGAGAAACGGGATTGGAGCGAGGTCATCTTCTCCACGGCACGCGGAAGATAATAGAGCCCCCAACGAACGGCAGGTGTACCCAGAAGGACGACGGAAGGATCGTTCCCTTTCTTGTCCCACACGAATTGGGTGCAGTGGTGTCCCAACCCATTATAATGCTGCATCAGATCACCTCCGTTGAAACGGCGGCCGATCGTGTCCAGAACGCTGACATAGACGATATTCATTGGGTCAATCGCCATCATTAACGCATTCCCCGGAATGCCTTGTAGGTCCGCAACGGCAGATAGTGTCCGAACAGGAGTTTTCGCGCGACCCGCTGCACTTTGAACACGGCGGCAGCGGCCGGCGCCCAAGATTCCGGCATCCAGGAGGACAGACGGGTTCGGCGGAAGGCGGCACGGAACACGGCATCCCATTCGGCCTGTTTCCGTTCCACGACATCCTTTCGTTTGTCGAGCGTCATCGAAACGGGATGGGCACGGTGGTTGGCAAGCGGGATATTCAGTTGTCTCTTCACTGTGCCGAAGGCGATGCGAGAGAAGAACTCTCCATCCGGATTATAATGGAATTCCTCGTTCAGGTAACCGAACCGTTCAAAGAGCTCCCGCCGCCAGAAGGTCGCATTCGAGGTAAGATTATCGAATCCTAGGAAGACACCCGTCAGATACGAGAACGGCAGGTGACGGTAATAATAGACGAACCGGCCGTCGGGGTCCATCAGGTTCCAGTTCCCGTACACCAGCTCCGTTCCGGGATGCTCCCGGAACTCCCGCATCACCGTACCGATGATGTTCGGACAGAAGGTGTCGTCCGAGTTCATCCACGCGACGATGTCACCGGTGGCATGCTTGAAACCGAAATTCACCGTCTTCACATGTCCTTCATTCGGTTTCTGCAGCAGGATGATCCTTCCGGGATACCGCTGTTGGTATCGCTCGATCACCTGCACCGAATCATCGGTGGAACCGTCATCCACGATGATGAACTCGATATTGTCATGGTCCTGATCCATCACACTTTCGATCGTCTCACCGATATAGCGGGCATAGTTATAGTTCGGGGTGATGATGGACAGCTTCAATGGTGTCATTGGTCCGTTCATGGGCGTTGGTCACTGATGGTGGATTCGGCGGTCGGCGGTGTTTCGGATCGGCGTCGATGCAGGTTCCAGGCGATATCATTGATCGCCCAGAGTGTGACCAGCACCGGTGCATTGGCAACACTGGTAAAGGTGTTATTCGCGATCCCACCCACCCAGACCCAGACGGTATAGACCAGAGAGGTCATCATCATCGTATAGGTATCTCCGATCTCACATGACCGCAGGCGTGAGAGCGTGCGGCTGAACAGACGCCAGGTCACAAAAAGGTACAGACTCAGACCGATGAGTCCGAACCGGAAGAAGAGATTGATGATACCGCTGTCGGCACCGCTGCTGAGCGATGCGATGAGGAAATCGATCGCCGATCCCATTTTATTCGTGTATTCCAGCGTGGCGTAGCCTCCTCCCATGAAGATGCTGTCCATGTACACCGTGGAGAGCGCCAGCAGCCGGATACGGTGCGCGAATGTGCCGCTCCCCTCTGCGATCTCCACGAATGCAGACGCCATTCGTTCCTGAACGATGGGGAACAGTTGGAAGACCCCCCAGACCAGAAGATAGGCGGCAACACCGACCCGGATGATGTTGAATACCGTCTTCATCACCGAGCGGTGGCGGGCAGTCGCTGTTGGTTTGACATTCGCGGTGAAGAGGAAGACCAACGCTGCCGCGAAGCCGAGATAATAGCTTCGGAAGAAGGTGAAGGCCAGGAAGATGAGCATGAAGAAGAGTGCGGTCAGACGGCCCATTGTCACACGGTCATAATAGACGCGGGTGAGCGTGAACGCGGTCAGTCCGATGAGCCACATCTGCGTTGGATTCCACGTGCGGTAGATCCCGCCATAATCAACGGTATATGACATCATCGTTTGATCGAGCGAGGAGGCCGGGTGCCAACCGGTCAGGTTCTGGAACAGATTGATGAAATACGATCCGGAGAGGAAGAGCAGTAACAGGATGAGCAGCGTTCGCATCTCCCGCGCATCCTTCGCAATGGCCGGCAGGAGGAAATAGACCGACATATACCATGTGCCGATGAGGAAGCGGATGGTATTGTTCACCCCCTGTCCTAATCCGATGATGGAATAGAACGCCAGACCCAACGTCCAGAGCAGGAACAACATGAACGGTCCTCCGATGACCCGTTCGAATCCATGAAAATGCTCGCGATATTTCCGCATCCTCAGGGAAGCCCCCGCGGCGAACCCAAGGAAACAAATGTCCACCAGATGGATATTGAATGCCCCCAGATTGATGGGGTCGATCATCACGGTCCCCCACACGTTGACCGAGAGGACCAGGAAGAGGAAGAATAATATGAGTGTCAGTAGGTATCCCATGGTCTCAGGCCGTTACACTTCCTTCACGCGCGTCCTGAGCACGGACATCGGGTCCGGGAGCCAACGGCGTTGCAGGATGACACCGCTGATGACCGCAGCGGCAAAAAGGGCCGAACGTTCAGCAAGTCCGGACAGGGACATCGAAACGGTCGCACCGGCACCGGCCGTGAGCACCCCCATCATCACTAAAACCCTGCCTTCCGATAATAATCCCGCGACGGTCCGTCGAAGGAACCACTGATATCCAAAGAAGGTGATCACACACGAGACCAGGGAGGTGACGGCAAGCCCGAAGGCGCCATACTGTGCACCGACGAAACTGGCTGCCCCAATGATGATGGAATTCACGATGGAGACGGATAACAATGATCGTTCATTGTCCGATGCCATCAATAATGACCCGAAATAATTGTTCAGCACCCACAAGGAGACCATCCAGATCTGTGCGGAGAATGTCGCTGTGACCGGTTCGTAGCCGCTGCCGAACAGGAGCAGGACGAACTCCCGGCTGAAGAGCCCAAATGAGAGCGCGAAAACGAATGACGCACCCGCCAGAAGGAAAAAGAATGTCTCGGCCTGTCGGCGGAAGAGTGCGGGATCACCGGTGAACGTTCCTGACAACCGCGGGTAGATTGCATGGAACAATGTGGATGAGATGAGTGCGATCGGCTGTGTGAGTTTGTTGCCGACGCCGTAATACCCCACTTGTTCGACACCGGAGAATTTGCCAAGGAAGAGCAAGGGCAGTTGCATGACCGGGACAGCGAGCAAGGCACTGCCGAGAATGGGAAGGCTCTGTTTCAGCAGTGCCTGGGCGGAGATGGCCGATTCGACGGTCGCACCATGTGCCGTGCGGCGGAAGTAACCGTTCCGCCATTCGATGAGCAGATAGACCGACGCGCGCAGGAACTGGATGACGGCGAACATGGCCAGCGCGAGCGGCACCGAAAGCATGGAGGCCGGCACCAGAACAACAGCAGCGAACCACACCAGGGATCCGGTGATGGAGAGAATCGATGAAAACCGCATCTCCTGAACGGCAAATGCAAGGGTCTCCGTGAAGGTCCAGAGGGAATTTGCGAACAGCAGGAGGATGGCACTCAGAATCACTCCCCACCCGTTCAGCCCCTGTTCGGTGGACAGATACAATGCAAGCATTCCTGAACAGAGTGCGGTGGCAACGCCTATCAGTCGGGCGGAACGCAGTGCCACCGGAAGCATCAACTCTCGGCGCCGTGAGATCTCGCGGATAGCAACGTTCCGGATTGAGAGTACGGCCACAAGCTGCAGAATGCCGACCACGGTGATCACCACCGTGTACATTCCGAATGCTTCCGCTTCTAACACCCGTGCAAAGCGAACCGTAGCTAAAAACCCAAGTCCGGTTTGAACGATGCTCGCTACAGTTAGGAGCGACCAGTTTTTGAATAAACCTGTGGATAGGGAAAACCTATGACTGGCGATTTTCATTGCAATCGTTTACTCCGCCAGCGTTAATATTTCGGATGTT
>JABWAK010000159.1 GCA_013361065.1 Bacteroidota bacterium | reverse complement strand
CTCACCTCGGCCACACGAGGAGTGACCGTCTCTGTTGTCCCCACCCTACAGGGGTGCTGCGATTACAAATTGTATATTCCACAGCCTTCTTCTACAGGGATGTCAAAATCACTGAACTCGGTTCACTACAATTGTCTTACATCAGTGTCCTGACACCTGACAGACTCCGGCGAACCATGGCATCCAAAGATGTGTTCATGATCGGGGACCCAACTCTCTCTCAGGAACAGTTCTGCAGCAATGATACGTTCAATATACGAAATCGACGGCTCCTCCGCAAAAGTTGTTTTTGATATACACACGTCCGTTGCACTGAGGTAATTCCCCATTCCGCCGTTCAAGATATTTTGATATATTGATACCACTATGGAACAACACTCCTTCGATATCACCAGGGTCCTTCTTGCAGCTGCGTTGGCCGGCGGAGCGATGATCTCCCTCATCCTGGGAACCGCGGTCGGCGTCTACGCCCGGCCGACACAACGGACAAACGCCATCATCATGGCGTTCGGCACCGGAGCCCTCATCCAGGCGCTTTCGATCGAACTGGCGATGAAAGGAGCGCACCGACTCGAGACCGAAGCACTGCTCTCGGGTGTGGATGCCTGGATGTGGGTCGCATCAGGTTTCCTGTTGGGCGGTCTGATCTACTACCTGGCGAACAAATGGCTGGAGAAACGGGGCGCAGCGGTCCGGCATCCGGCACTGGCGAAGTTCTACTATCTCCGGCAGAAGCAGAAGGATTCCGGCATCCTCCTCAATCAGCTCTCCAAAGTGGAATTGGTCCGCTCCCTCCCTCCCGAGGAGATGGATGGTGTGCTGACCTGCGTGGAACCGATCGACGTGAGTGAAGGTGAAGTATTGTTCCGTCAGGGTGAACCGGGCAATGCATTGTATCTGATCGACTCCGGAACGATCGACATCATCAATGATGCAGACGGTGAACGGACCGTGATCGCGACACTGGGTGCCGGTCAGTCCTTCGGGGAGATGGCATTGTTGAACAGCGACAGACGGACAGCGACCGCCGTCGCGATGGAACAGAGCCGTCTGCTGAGGATCGGCAAGGACCAGTTCGATGCGCTCATGGAGATCTCGCCAGGATTACGGAAAGCAGTGGAGGCGTTGAACTCGCGCCGAATCCTGCAGAACGTACAGAACCTGCGCGGTGAACGCGATACGCAACATTGGAAGAAGGTCGCCGCCTCCAACATCAACCGGCTCTCACGGGCGGAGGAACTGACGTATATGAAGAAGAGCGTGACGGCGGGGAATCCGCTGGCGTTGTTCCTCGGTGCGATGCTCGACACGATCCCGGAATCGATCATCATCGGTGCGGGATTCTATGCTCTCGAATCCTACTCCTTCACTTTCCTGCTCGCGGTCTTCCTCTCCAATCTCCCGGAGGCGATGGGAAGTTCCATGAACATGCTCGAAGCGGGATTCAGTAAAGCGAAGATCTTCGGATTGTGGATCGGTCTGGTCGTGGCAGGCATCATCGCCGCTGCATTGGGTAACATCTTCCTGCTCGATGCACCGGCCACGGTGATCTCATTCGTGGAAGCGGTGGCGGGCGGCGGGATCCTGGCGATGCTCGCATCGGTCATGATGCCGGAAGCGTACGAGGACGGCGGTGCGGAGGTAGGACTGGCGACGATCGTCGGCTTCCTCTCCGCGATGTTCTTTACGCTCTGGTAGGCCTATCGGCCTTTCCACTCCGGCGTGCGCTTCCCGGCGAATGCCTTCAGCGCTTCTGCCCTGTCCTCGGTCGGAATGAGCGGCTGGTAATAATTCAGTTCGTTCTCGAACCCGTCCATCAGCCAGTCGCTGTACGATGATTCGATCGCCTTCTTCGCCTGACGGACGGCGAGCGGTGCATTGGATGCTACCTTCCTCACGATCTTCCCGAACTCCTCATCGAACCGTTCCGACGGGACGACGAAATCGACCGCACCGTCCTGCAATGCTTCCGCTGCCGTGAACTGTTGTGCCGTGAGGATCCATTTCTTCGCGATCCCGGCGGAGGTCCGTTGCGCCAGACGCTGCGTTCCTCCTGCTGCCGGGATGATCCCCAGACTCGTTTCCGGCAGACCGAGCACCGCACCGCTCCCAGCCACAAGAAGATCCCCGGCAAGGGCGAATTCCATCCCGCCGCCGAGCGCTGCTCCGTTGATCCCCATCAGCACCGGTTGCGGCACGGAACACCAGGCATCGGCAACAGATTGGATCCCTTTGACGAACGTGATGACATTCTCCTGCGGGATACCGGCCCTCTCCTTGAGGTCTGCACCGGCACAGAAGACCTTTCCGTTCGATGTCACAGCGACCGTCCAGACGTCATCGTTGTTCCGCAGTGCTTCCGCTGCCGCAACGAGCTCCGCCACCAATTCTGAGTTGAGTGCATTCACCGGCGGCCGGTTCAGTGTGACTCGGGCGATGTGCCCGTCCATTGACACGATCAGATGCTTATAGTCCATCGTCGTTCCTTTCATTCTTCGGATCAACGCCGCGCGACCAGCGTCAGAAGTGTATAGACAGCGACCGGCTGCGCATGCTGGTTGTTCACCACCACATCCCATTCCACCACTCCCTGCGCCTCCCCTTCCTTCGGCCGTGTCGATTTCACGGTCAGCCGGACCTGGATGGTGTCGCCCGGATAGACAGGCGTGATGAACCGGAGTCCTTCGAGTCCATAATTCGCCATGACCGGCACGAACCCCGGTTCCACGAAGAGACCGGCGGCGGCGGAAAGGACGAAATATCCATGCGCCACCCGTTTCTCGAAAATGGAGCGGCGCGCAAGGTCATCATCCATATGCGCGTAGAAATGATCGCCGCTCAGCTCCGCGAACCGTTCGACATCCTCGAGTGTGATGGTCCGCGTACCGGTGAGGATCGAATCACCGATCGTCAGGTCCTCGAAGTATTTTCGGAACGGATGGACACCATCGGTGTGCGTCGCACCGCCGACAGTGTACTCGCCGTAGACGGCGCCGAGGGTGGTCGGCGAACCTTGCAGAGCGGTCCGCTGCATATAGTGCATCACACTCCGGATACCGCCCAGTTCCTCTCCACCGCCGGCGCGTCCCGGTCCGCCATGGACCATCTGCGGCATCGGCGAGCCGTGACCGGTCGACTCCTTCGCACTGGTGCGGTTCACCATCATGATGCGTCCGTGGTACGGCGCGATGCCGAGCGCGAACGTGCGGCAGGCAGCATCGTTGTTGGAGAAGAACGAACCGACCAGACTGCCGCGTCCTCGGCGGACAAGATCGATGGCGTCATCCATCGACCGGTATCCCATTACGGTACTCACCGGACCGAATGCTTCCACCTGATGCGGTTCGGTAACGGAACCGGGTGCGGCGCAATGCAGCAATGTGGGACGGAAGAATGCATCATCCGTCATCGCAGCATCACCGCGACGGAACTCGTTCGCATATTCGAATGCGGTCTCACACGAGCGGCGAAGTTCGGCAACTCTACCTGCGACCTCCTCCTTCTGTTCCCTTCCCACGAGCGGCCCCATCCGCACATCCTCCAGCGCCGGGTCCCCGACCGGTACATTGGTGAGCCGCTTCGACACGGCAGTGATCACATCCCCGACGACACGCTCCGGCACGATGATACGGCGGATAGCAGTACATCGCTGGCCAGCCTTCGTGGTCAGTTCACGCGCGACCTCTTTGACGAACAGATCGAACTCTTCCGTCCCCGGCACGGCATCCTCTCCCAGCACGCAGCAATTCAGCGAATCGGCTTCCATCGTGAACCGTACAGACTCATCCATGATACGGGGATGCCGGCGCAGTTTCGTTCCGGTCGCGTGGGAACCGGTGAAGGTCACCACATCCTGAAGGGTGAGATGGTCCAACAGGTCGCCGGTACTGCCGCAGATGATCTGCAGTGAACCCTCCGGCAGGATACCGGAGGCGATGATCTCCTGCACAGCCCGCTGTGCGACATAACTGGTGGAGGTGGCCGGTTTGATGATGCAGGGCATGCCGGCGAGGAATGCCGGTGCGAACTTCTCGAGCATCCCCCAAACGGGGAAATTGAATGCGTTGATATGGACCGCCACACCTTCCAGAGGCACACAGATATGTCTTCCGACGAATGTTCCCCCTTTGGAGAGCGCTTCGGTGGCACCGTCGATGTACACGGACTGATTCGGCAGTTCCTTCCGTCCTTTGCTCGCATATGCAAAGAGGGTCCCGATGCCGCCGTCGATATCGAACCATGCATCCGCTTTCGTTGCTCCGGTGCAATAGGAGAGCCGGTAGAGTTCCTCTTTCACGGAAGTGAGATGCTTCGCCAGTTCCTTCAGCATCAGTGCACGCTGGTGGAAGGTGGAGGAACGGATACGGGCGGAGCCGGCTCGCCGTCCATATTCCAGCATCTGCCGGAAATCGATCCCCGTGCTGTCGGCGTGGAAGATCGGTTCGCCGGTCACGGCATGCCGGAGGACAGCAGGTGTACCGCTGCCGGCCACCCATTGCCCGTACGCAAAGGAGGTCAAGATCATTGTCGTTTCCGTCGTTCGTTCCACGTTTCGTACAGTTTCGCCTGGTCCTTACGTTTCTTCGGTATAGTCCTCAGCGGTGCGACAGCACGCATCGACCGCCGGAGTTCACCGGGCAGCGTCTGATATAGCGCCGTTCCGTTGGCCTTCCATTCCAGCATATCGTCCGATACCTGTTTGATGATGCGGGCAGGATTGCCCACAACGACCGAACGGGGCGGGATGACCATATCGGCCGGGATGAACGTCAATGCACCGATGACCGAACCATCCCCGACCGACGCACGGTCCATGATCACGGCATTCATCCCCACCAGCACGTTCTCGCCGATCTCCGCACCATGGATCACCGCACCATGACCGATATGAGCATTCTTTTTGAGCATAATGGAGCGTCCCGGGAAGACATGGATCACGCAGGTCTCCTGCACATTGCATCCGTCCCCGATAGTGATCCCGCCCCAGTCACCGCGGATGACCGCGGACGGCCCGACATAGACATCCTTGCCGATCACCACATTACCGATGACGGTCGCCTGTGGATGGATGTACGCCGAACGGTGCACCACCGGGATGAAACCGTTGAAGGAATAGATATTCTTCGCCATGATCCTCTCAGACGATCCGTGTTACATCCGCTCGATGATAACCGCCATCCCCTGCCCCACACCGACACACATGGTGCAGAGCGCATAGCGGCCGCCGTTCTGCTGCAGCTCGTACGCGGCAGTGGTGATGAGCCGGGCGCCTGACATCCCAAGCGGATGCCCCAGCGCGATGGCGCCGCCGTTCGGATTGACACGCGGGTCATCATCGGCGATACCGAGACCGCGCAGCGAAGCAAGACATTGCGAAGCGAATGCTTCGTTGATCTCGACGACCGAAAGATCGTCCGTGCGAAGTCCGGCCGCAGTGAGTGCCTTCTGCGACGCCGGGAGCGGTCCGATCCCCATGATCCGCGGTTCTACACCGGCCACGGCCGAAGTGACATAACGGGCGATCGGTGTCAGTCCGTATTTTTTCACTGCATCCTCCGATGCGATGATCAGCGCACAGGAACCGTCGTTCAATCCCGAAGCATTGCCTGCGGTGACCGTACCTTTTCCGTCCGTATCTCTTTGAAGAACCGCTGTGAGGTGATCGACCGTTTCGCTTTCTGCTGCGAACGGAATGCGAACGCATCCTGATCCTGCCGGGTGATACTGTATTGTTCAGCAACGTGTTCTGCGGTCATCCCCATCGCATCGATACCGTACTGCTCCTTCATGCGGGGATTGACGAACCGCCAGCCCAATGCAGAGTCGACCATTTCCGGCGACCGCGAGAACGCTTCGGAAGGTTTCGCCATCACGTACGGAGCGCGGGACATGCTTTCAACACCGCCGGCGATATAGAGGTCCCCTTCCTTCACACGGATCTTATTGGCGGCATTGGCGACGGCGCTCATTCCGGAGGCACAGAGCCGGTTGACCGTCTCAGCGGGGACGGTGACCGGCAATGCCGCCAGCAGCGACGCCATCCGTGCCACATTGCGGTTGTCCTCACCCGCCTGATTCGCACATCCCAGCACGACCTCGTCATACGCTTCGGCTGGGATAGAAGGATTCCGTTCCACCAGACGGCGAATGACCAGCGCGGCGAGGTCGTCAGGACGGATCGTGGAAAGGGCACCGCCGTACTTGCCGATCGGGGTGCGCAACGCATCGATGATATAGACTGGTCTCATAGGTCAGAAGGATTTGAAATGTTCGAACGGCTGGCGGCATGCGTCGCAGAAGCACATCGCTTTGCATGCGGTCGAACCGAAGTGACTCCTCTCGGAGGTGCGGTGCGAAGAACAGTACGGACAAGCGACGGAAGGAAGTTCGATCTGGAGCAGCGGAGATCCCGAAACGGTGTGCGGCGGTGCAATGCCGTACGCGCGGAGTTTCTCTTTCGCAGCGTCACTGATCCAGTCGGTCGTCCACGGCGGCGCAAGGACCGTCTCCACCGTCACCGCGCCGATCCCCTGCTCACGACAGGCACGTTCGATCTCCTGCCGGATGGTATGCATCGCGGGACACCCGGAGTACGTCGGCGTGACGGTGACACACACTCCATCAACCGTTATACGAATTGCTCGAATTATGCCTAATTCTACTATGGAAATTGCAGGCACTTCGGGATCCGGGATGGTCTCCAGCACAGCCCGGACCGAGTCCGGCGTAGGATGTATACCGATGCTCATACACGTTCTGCCGGAGGATGAATGGTCACCATGCGATCTCCGGATAGGAGCGCGCCACGATCTGCATCTCTGCCAGGAGATGTCCAAGATTCTCGGTGTGTCTGCCGGTGCGGCCGCCCGTCAGCATGACGGTATTCGCGTCCGGAATGGTGAGTGATGTCTGTGCGAATATCCCTTCCACGGACGTACGCCATTCCTGCCGGAGCAGCTGCGGATCGACCGCAGTACCGGATGTGATGAGTTCTGCTTCCGGGAACCCGGCACCGAACATCTCATCCGTATACCGCCAGAGGTCATTCACTGCACGCTGTGTCCGGCTGATGCTCTCCTCCGTACCATCGCCCAGACGCACCACCCAATGACTGCTGTGACGGAAATGGTACTTCAGCTCCTTGTACGCTTTCTGTGCGACAGCGGCGAGAGGAGCATGCGTGCTCCTCTGCAGCCGTTCGAACAACAGGATGCCGAACGCATCGTACAGGAATTGCCGGACAATGGTCCTGGCAAAATCACCGTTCGTCTGTTCCACAAGCAATAGGTTCCGGTACTCGACCCCTTCACGGAAATAGACGAGCTGGTCGGCGGTCCGGACATTCCCTTCGGCCTCCGCTGCGATACCATACAGCAGCGCCGATTGACCGATACAGTCCAATGCGATATTGGCGAGTGCGATATCCTCTTCCAGGATCGGCGCATGACCGCACCATTCGGAGAGGCGGTGTCCGAGGATCAGCCGGTCATCGGCAAGCGATAAGAGATATGCGACGAGCGGGCTCATGGTTTCTTCCACAACTCATCTGCGAGGGTGAACCGGTAGAACTGAGGATGGCGGTATACTTTATCCGAACCCGGTTCGAAGAATGAAGCGGTATCACCCGGAACTGTTGCGACGATATCACGGGAACGGACGATCCACAGGTTCTTCACCGCTCCCCGCCGCGAGAAGACATCCCGTGCGTTCTGCAGTGCATTCTCCGCATCGGCAGCCCGGATACTGCCGGCATGCGTGTGCGGTTCATTCTCCCCTTCCTGCAGGAAGACCTCCCAGAGGTCCCACTGATCGTCAGGCTGTTGGTGTGGTGCATTCATAGAGAGGAATCGTTGGTGGTCAGACTGTTGTTCCGCCGTTGCGGCGGTGTTTCGCTTCGTAGGCACGGGCAGCGTCCCGGACCCATGCGCCGTTGTCATGGGCATTACGGCGGGCTTCCATGCGCTCATGATTGCACGGTCCGTTACCGTTGATCACCGCCTGGAATTCCTTCCAGTCGATCTCGCCGGTCTCCCAGCTGCGGGTCTGTTCGTTGAACTTCAGATGCGGATCCGGGATGGTGAGTCCCCAGGCATGCGCCTGCTCCACGGTCATGTCGATGAATCGCTGCCGGAGTTCATCGTTGCCTTTCAGTTTGATCTTCCACTTCAACATGTCCGGACTGTTCGGGGATTCGGCGTCATGCGGTCCGAACATCATCAGCGTGGGCCACCAGAACCGGTCGAATGATTCCTGCACCATCGCTTTCCCCTTCGGACCGGACGCGATGAGCATGGCGATGACCTCCATCCCCTGTTTCTTGTGGAAGTTCTCCTCCTTGCAGATCCGGAGCAGCGCACGGGAATAGGGTCCGTACGAACACTTCGCCATGGTGGTCTGATTGATGATGGCGGCGCCGTCCACCAGCCAGCCGATCATCCCCATGTCCGCCCAGGAGAGCGTCGGATAATTGAAAATGGAGGAGTATTTCGCCTTTCCGGCGTGGAGTTGGTCGAACATCTCCTCGCGGGAGATGCCGAGAGTTTCGGCGGCGCTGTAGAGGTAGTGGCCGTGTCCCGCTTCGTCCTGCACTTTGGCGAGAAGAGCGAGTTTACGGCGGAGTGAAGGGGCGCGGGTGATCCAGTTCCCTTCGGGAAGCATGCCGATGATCTCGGAATGGGCATGCTGGGAAATGAGACGCTTCAGCTGGCTGCGGTACTTGTCCGGCATCCAATCGTTCGGTTCGATCGTTTCCCCGCCGGCGATGCGGCGGCGGAACTGTTCCTCCAACATGGCGGTGTTTTCGCTCATGCATTCCTCATTCTGAATGGTGTTCGTCGTGAGTGCGGTGGATGGAATATACGAAAGGGCGCCGGTTTTACAAAACAGAATCGGAGGTCCGGAATCGGCCTCCCGGTGCGGTCATGCCTCCTCGTTCATCCCGTGCGTCTCGGTGTTGTGTTCGATACTGAACAGGAACTTTGCCTTGGGATTGTTGTCGATGGCACGTTGCAGAGCGTATTTGGATTCGGAGATATAGACAAGATTGTCATGCTTGTCCAGGAACAATGACCCGGGATGGATCGTCCGGAGCCATTCAATGTCCGAATCGTGCTGATACTGCACCCAGGAGGCCTTGTAGAGGCCGAGCGGACGGAACAGACAGGGAGCGCCGTATTCGTTCTCCAGACGGTATTGGATGACGTCGAACTGAAGGTCCCCGACCGTGCCGACGACCTTCCGGTTCCCCTGGTTCTGCAGGAACACCTGCGCCAGTCCTTCGTCGGTCAGCTGCAGGATGCCTTTCTCCAGCTGTTTGGACTTGAATGGGTCGGTCAGTTGCAGTTCCTTGAAGATCTCCGGCGAGAAGGTCGGGATCCCTTTGTACATCAGCTGTTCCCCTTCGGTCAGGGTATCTCCGATCTTGAAGTTCCCGGAATCGTACAGACCGATCACATCGCCTGGATACGCTTCATCCACAACGCTCTTGTCCTGCGCCATGAACGATGTGGGGTTGGAGAACTTGAGTTCCCGTTTCAGCCGGACATGATAATAGAATTTGTTCCGCTCGAACTTTCCGGAACAGATCCGGAGGAACGCGATGCGGTCGCGGTGCCTCGGGTCGAGGTTCGCATGCAGTTTGAAGACGAAGCCGGAGAAACGGTCGCTCATCGGTTCGATGACGCCGGCCGTGGTCTCGCGCGGCTGGGGTGCCGGAGCGATGGAGACGAATGTCTCGAGCAGCTCCTTCACGCCGAAATTGTTCAACGCGCTCCCGAAGAAGACGGCAGCGGCACTGCCGGACCGGTATTCCTCCTCCGAGAACGGCGGATAGACACCGCTGATGAGCTCGATGTCGTGCTTCAGCGTGACCGCCTGTTTGCCGAACTGATCGGCCAGCCGCGGATCGTCCACACCGGTGAAGGTCTCCACATCCTCCTCCACTCTCTGCTTGTCCGGCGTGAAGAAGTTGAAGGTGTTGTTCGTAATGTTGAAGACGCCGCGGAAGTTCGAGCCGATCCCCATCGGCCAGGTGAGCGGGCGGACGTGGATGTTGAGCTTCTGTTCGATCTCGTCCAGCAGTTCGATCGGCTCGCGTCCTTCACGGTCCAGTTTGTTGATGAAGACGATCACCGGGGTGTTGCGCATCCGGCAGACGTTCATCAGTTTCTCCGTCTGTTCCTCCACCCCTTTCACGCAATCGATGACGAGGATGACGCTGTCCACCGCCGTGAGCGTCCGGTATGTGTCCTCCGCAAAGTCCTTATGGCCGGGTGTGTCGAGCAGATTGACGGTGTAGTTGTTGTAGGAGAAGGTCATCACCGAGGTCGACACGGAGATACCGCGCTGTTTCTCGATCTCCATGAAATCCGACGTTGCCGTCTTCTTGATCTTGTTCGATTTCACCGCTCCCGCGATCTGGATCGCTCCGCCGTACAGCAGCAGCTTCTCGGTGAGCGTGGTCTTCCCGGCATCAGGGTGACTGATGATGGCAAAGGTTTTCCTGTTTTGGACCTGTTTGGCAATACTCATAACGGTGTCGCGGTCGGATGACGGTGATTGACGAATGATGAACGCTGGCCCGATGGGAGCCCGGTCGGAAGCGGAGGTGAGGTCGTTACGTGTGGCGCTGTGTCAGCATGTATTGAATATACCGCTTTTTCGGCAGAAAAAGAAGCTATCGGAGCAGCCCGGCAATGTGCGACGCATGTGCGTCAAGGTCAATGTCATCCGCTGTCGGCAGCCAGCTGATGCGCGCTTCCTTGCGGAACCAGGTCATCTGGCGCTTGGCGAACCGCCTGGTATTCTGCTTCATCAGTTCGATCATCCGTTCCTCGGTGATCTCCCCCCGCAGAAATGCGAGCGCTTCCTTGTAACCAACGGTCTGCAGCGCCTGGAACCGGTCATCGAAGCCCATCGCCATCAAGCGTTTGACTTCATCCAGGAAACCTGACGCCAGCATCCTGTCGACCCGTTCTTCGATGCGCGCGTACAAGACCGGTCGTTCCCAGAGTATCCCGAAGAACCGTGCATGATACAGCGGCTGGACGACATGCTGCTGATGATGCTGTGAGATCGGTACGCCGGTCTCCATGAACACTTCCAATGCACGGATCACACGGCGCTGTTTCGATGCATCCATCGTTGCGGCGGAGACAGGGTCGACCTTCTGCAGTTCGGCGAAGAGCGCTTCCTTTCCCTCGTCGGCAAGACGATGTTCCAGCTCGGCCCGATAGCGGCCGCTCATCTCCGGCTGTTCGAAGAAACCGTCGACCACGGCGCGGATGTAGAGTCCCGTACCGCCGACAACGATCGGCAGACGTCCGCGGCTGTGGCACGCCTCGATCGCATCCCTCCCAACGGTCTGGAAATCGCCGGCATTGAACGGCTGGTCCGGAGTGCGGATATCGATACAGTGGTGCGGTACGGAGTGCAGTTCCTGGGGTGTTGGTTTTGCAGTACCGATGGTAAGATAGGTGTACAGCTGCCGGGAATCGGCGGAGATGATCTCGGACGGAAGAAGCGCTGCGACCCTCATCGCCAGTGCACTCTTCCCGGAGGCGGTCGGACCGGCGATGACGAGGATGTTCTTCAGCGGCGGCATACGGCAGACTCAGTTCCAGCCATTCTTGCCGATGAGCGGGACGAACTTGAATCCGTCGGCGATCTCCGTAACGAGTCCGTTCCCCTTCCTCGTACCGATGACGAGCTGCTGCGATTCACGGTCCCCCACCGGGATGGCGATACGCCCTCCCTCCTTCAACTGCTGGACGAGTGCATCGGGCACATGCGGGGCGCCGGCAGTGACGATCACGGCATCGTAGGGAGCGTGCTCGCTCCATCCGACCGTCCCGTCCCCGCCTTTCGCAGCGATGCGGAGGTTCAGGGCATCGAAGATCCTGCGGGCATTGTTCGCCAAACTGATGTGCCGTTCGATAGTGAACACCCGGCATCCCAGCATGGCGATGACCGCCGCCTGGTATCCGGAGCCAGTGCCGATCTCCAGCACTTTCATATCCTTCTGCAGGCGCAGCGCCTGCGTCATGAACGCCACTGTGTACGGCTGCGAGATAGTCTGCTGACTGCCGATGGGCAGCGCATTGTCCTCATAGGCGCGGTTCACATACATCGGTTCGACGAACAGATGCCGTTCCACCTTGTACATTGCTGTGAGTACTGCCTCATCGGTGATCCCTTTCGAGCGCAGCAGGTCGATCAATTCTTTCCGTTCGTCGTCGAATCGTGCCATGGTCCGTTTATCGTGTAAAGAGTAATGTCCTGATGAAATTGATGGTGGTGCTGAGATGCGTCATATGGCTCTTCTCGCCGGCATAGATCGTCGGGATTGGCACCGCACCGAACCGGAATCCTGCCGCCGCAGCACGGATGAGCAGTTCTGTCTCCGCTTCGAATCCGTCCGCACGGGTGCTGACCGTTTCCAGGACCTTCCGTCCGATCATCCGGTACCCCGACTGACTGTCCGGGATCGGCGCACCGGTCCTGAGCCGGACCAACAATGAGGTCAGTGTATTGGAGAACCAGCGGTGGAACGGCATCCCAGTCGTCTCCTCCATCCGCGAGCCGATGATGATGTCGTAGCGGCCTGTCGTGAATGCGTCGATGAACGCCGGGATCCGTTCCGGATCATGCTGCAGGTCGGCATCCATCGTGATGACCGCATCGAATCCTTGTTCCACACAGTACCTGAATCCAGTCCTCAATGCTGCCCCTTTCCCGCTGTTCTGCGCATGATGCAGCACGATCACTCCCTTGAGGGCAGCCACCGCTCCTGTACCGTCCGTCGAACCGTCATTGACGACCACCACGGAGCCGGCAGGGACGAAACGCACGACCCGTTCCAGCAGGAGCGGGAGCGTTGCAGAGGCATTATAGGACGGGATCAGCAGTGCGGTGTTCATTCGAGGGGACGGATCGCTTCCTTCACATTCTGCATGGTGCGCTGTACGGAGAGGACGAGCCGCTCGCGCAGTTCCTTGCGCAGGTCCTTCACCGAGATCCGGTGGAACAGTTCGCCGTTATCGGCGATCGAGATGGCACCGGTCTCCTCTGAGATAATGACCGCAACGGCGTCGGTCTGTTCGGTCACTCCCAGACCGGCGCGGTGCCGTGTACCAAGCGCAAGTTCTCCGATCCTGGTGGTCGGCGAGAGCGGAAGCGTGCACCGGGCCGCTTCGATGATCCGGTCATTCACGATCACCGCACCGTCATGCAGCGGCGACCGGGGATTGAAGATGGAAAGGAGGAGCGCACGGCTGATCTGTGCCCCGAGCGATACGCCGGTCTCGGTGAATGACTTCATCCCAGTCCCGCGGGCAATGATGATCAGCGCTCCCTGTTTCTTCTTGGAGAGCTCCAATGCGGTCGCGACGATCTCCTCGATGGATTCGGTCACATTCAGACGGATGAAGAGGCGCACGAGCCGGTTCCGAGCGATGGTGGAGAGCAGCCGGCGGATCTCCGGCTGAAAGATGATAATGAAGGCGATCACCCAGATATCGGTGAGGGTCCGCAGTACCCACCCCATCGCTTTCAGGCCAGCCGCCTGTGCCGTCACCGACAGGACGACGATGACCAGCAATCCGATCAGGATCTGAGCGGCGATGGTGCCGCGCATACCGCGGTACACCTGGTAACAGATGAACGTGACCAGGAGGACGTCGATCAGATCGACGGCGGTGACCGTCAGGA
>JABWAK010000158.1 GCA_013361065.1 Bacteroidota bacterium | reverse complement strand
CTCTCGTCCGGACAGCTTCATCTTCGGCGAGAGCGTCGACAAGGTCCGCCGGAAACTCGGCAAATCGCTCGCACAGGAATCACCGGTCGCACCGGATAAGGATGAGAAGACCATCGTGATCAGTGTGCCGGACTCCAGCAACACCGCCGCACTCGGCTTCGTGACCGAATCGATCAAACAGGGGATCACCACGAAACTGGAACTCGGCCTCATCCGCAATCACTATGTCGGCAGGACCTTCATCCAGCCCGAGCAGGGACAGCGGGAGATGAAGGTGAAGACGAAATTCAATACAGTGAAAGGGGTGTTGAAAGGGAAGAAGGTGGTCGTGGTGGATGATTCCATCGTCCGCGGCACGACCTCCAAACAGCTGGTGAAACTCCTGAAGGAAGCCGGTCCGAAGGAGATCCATTTCCGCATCACGTCGCCTCCCATCGTGAACTCGTGCTATTACGGGATGGACTTCCCGAACCGTGAGGACCTGATCGCCGTGAAATGCGATGAGGACATCGAGAAGATCCGGAAGGAACTTGGTGTGGACAGTATCCAGTACCTCTCCCCGAAGAAGATGCTCGCGTCCGTTCCGTCCGGTGAACGGAAAGGATACTGCACGGCCTGTTTCGGCGGGACCTATCCGGCCCCGATCGAGAATGTGACCGATAAGAACGATCTCGACAACTGATGCGGAGGATCCTCGTCGGATATATATTTCTTCTGACGCTGAACTTCGCGTACGCAGAGACCTACATCGTCTCGTTCTCGGCACAGCGGCCCGATACTGCCCGGTTCACCGAACGGTTCCGGACCATCACTGCATCCGGTTCCCGCGCTGCGAGGTCGATCTCCCATACCTTCCGTCCTCTGCGTCAGCAGGGGAGGAACGATGCATCGTCATTCCCGTGGCAACGCTATTATCTCCTGCGTACATCGTCCGCACTCCCGGACTCCATGCTCCGTCAATTATCCTCCGATCCGTCGATCACATCCGTTGAACCGGTACGTCGGTATTCCGTCTATTCGATACCGAATGATTCGGCATTCACAGCCCAGTGGAACCTTGAGCGGATCGGCGTCCGCTATCTGTACCAGGAAGGAACGATCGGTCCTTCGCTTCCATCCGTTAAAGTGGCGATCATCGATACCGGCATCGATGATGACCACCCTGATCTCTCCGCCGCCATCGCAGTGAACAGCGGAGAGTACGGAGGAGGAAAGGAGTCCAACGGCATCGATGATGACCTGAACGGTTTTGTCGATGATTGGAAAGGATATGATTTCGTACAATTCGAATCGGAGGATATCGGGGACTGGAACGAACGGGATAACGATCCGAACGACGAGCATGGACACGGCACCGCTGTCGCCGGGATCATCGGCGCAACTGCCGGCAACGCGATCGGCATCGCCGGGATCGCACCGGCGCAGCTGCTTCCGCTGCGTGCATTCGGCAAGAACGGGACCGGGAATGATATCGATATCGCCGCTGCTATCGTCTATGCCGCAGAGAACGGCGCTGATGTGATCAACATGAGTTTCGGTGATGTCGTGCGGTCAACGCTGATGACCGATGCGATCCGCTTCGCGTACGGACGCGGCGTGGTGCTGGTCGCCTCCAGCGGGAATGACGGCAGTGCCGCTCCGCATTATCCTTCCGATATCGCCGGTGTCATTTCGGTCGGTTCGGTCGGACGAACGGATGTCCGTTCCTTCTTCGCCTCCTACAGTCCGTCCCTGGACCTTACCGCTCCCGGCGAACAGATCGCGACCACCGTACCGGGCGGCGGCTACTCAGATCAATTCTCGGGAACATCCGCAGCAGCACCGCACGTCTCAGGAGTTGCAGCGCTGATCATCGCTCTGGAGAAAAAGAAGAAGATCTCCGACCCAGCGTATGTTCGTTTCTCCAACGAGGATATCCGCGGTATGCTGTTGCAATCAGCCGATGATGTCGGGTCCTATGGCTGGGATGCCCAGACCGGTGCCGGCAGACTCAATGCTGTGCGGGCGGTGCGTTCCCTCGCCGGCGCTTCCGTAGAGATACATACACCACAGACCGATCAGGTGCTGGGAACCGATTCGATCCCTGTAGTGATCACGGCATTGGGACCATATATCACCTCCGTCACTCTATCCGTTGGTACCGGTACCGATCCATCCATGTGGAATGAACTCTACGCGCGCTTCTCGACATTCTTCGATCGGGATACAGTGATCTATCTCCATCCTTCATCGCTCTCCGCAGGACCGCATCTTCTTCGGCTCACCGTGCGCAATGCATCCGGTGTCGATACAGAATTCCGGCAACGGTTCATCGTTGCACCGCCGCCGCCGAGGATCCTGTCATTCCGGTACCGCGATTCGGTGATCATCCGCGGCCGCTACGGAATGCTGATCGAAGCACGGGTCGACAGGAATATGACAGGGACGCTGTACGTCCGGTCCGGACCGACGGCTCCCTATACGGCGATCCGGTCCCAGGGGATCCAGCTGAATCATTATTTCACCGTCACATCCGATGATATTCCTTCGTTGGTGCAGCATGAGTTCTATTGTGAGTTCCGCGAGGAAGGTCCGCAGGGGAGGAGTGTCCGGTTTCCGACGACAGTGCTGGCTGGGACGGACCATTTTCCGGTGCGGGTGAATGACCGGCCGATCCGCACCACAGGATTCGAACGGATGCCGTTCACTTTGCCTTCTGCCTATTTGTCCGGAACATTCCAATCGATCGCAGGAATGCCTACCATCATTCTGAATCAATACGATGCAGAGGGTGAGTTCGGTCCGTTGAAAGCATTTCAATTCACCGGAGCCACATTCGAACAACGGGATTCCGTTCGCCGGTCCTGGATCCCCCGCGCATTGGAACGGGAACCATCATCCGGTGGCCACTATGTCCTTGTCCAGGAGCATGGGGTATCCCGCTTGTTCAAAGTGGACACGACATCTCAATCATACTTTCACCAAGCGGTTTGGGGTGATTCCAGCGATGTCTGGGCCTGCGCATTCACCGATCTGAACAAGGACGGCATCAACGAGATCATCGCACGCAGCAGTACGGAATTCCTCATCTATCAACGAAGGAATGACGGCAGCTATGGCATCGTCTCCCGGCTTCCGAATCCAACCCCGCCATTGGCAGGGGAGGCGAGGAATCAATTCGGGCCGCCCCGTGCTCTCGTCGGTTCGTTCACCGGCAGCGGTGCAACGGAAATCGTCGTAGCGGATTATGACGGAGATCTGATCCTGTACCGGCAGACCGCACCGGGTGCCGTGACCTTCAGCGTGGCAGCGGTCGATACAACGGAACTGTACGGGATGAGTGAATTTCTTGCCGCCGGTGATCTGGACGGCGATGGCACTCCGGAGATCATTGCAGCCGGCCATGCGAATCCGGACTGGAACGGGGATAGGGAGTACGATGCTCCGGTCTGGACCGTCCGTGTCTTTTCCCATCCGGCTTCAGCACCGGCAGGCACGCTCACATTATTGTGGCAGCAATCCTTCCTGGGAGTGAAAGCAGGAAGCGGATATGATAATGGCATCGCCGCCGGCCGCTTTCGAAGCACCGATACGAAGGATGCTCTCTTCCTCTCGCTCAATCCGTCCTTGTATGTCTTTCAATGGAACAGCGGCAGTAGAACGATGGAATCGATCTGGCACCATCCGTCGCTCTCCAATACCGTGCTTGTATCGGACTTGAACGGGGACGGACGGAGCGAGATCGGATTCAGGACCTCCGACGCGACGGAGTTCTGGTCCATCGAATCCGGAACGACGGCGCTCACTCCGTTCGGCGTTACGGCACGGACTCTCTCTGCACATTCGGTGAGGATCGCATGGCAATCGACGTCCGCCTCACACTCGGTCTATCGTGGAACGGACCGGAATAGCCTGGTGTTCTTGAAGACAGTCACCGGCGGGAATTCTTATGTCGATACGACCGTCACGTCAGGGACTCGCTACTATTATGCTGTCTCCGCATCCGGTCCGGGAGTAAGTGGTCTCTCAGCGACGGTCACGGCCGTTCCGCATACAGCACCGGTCATCACGGAAATCCAGCAGAGCGGACTCCGTCAGCTGTTGGTGACGCTTTCCTCTGCGATCGCTGAACACGATGTCCCGTCGACCAGATTCTTGCTGGATCCCATGATTCCATCTTCGGGCGTGAACAGGACCGCACCGCAGCGTTTACTGGTGACATTCCCTGTCGCGATACCGTTGGGACCGCGCACCGTACGGATCGCCGCATTGAAGGATGAGGATGGGATGGAGGCGGATACAACAGTACAGTATCCGTTCACCGCTTCCGTCACGGAAGAACAACTGTTCATCGTCCGTTCGGCTTCCATCCAGAACGGCCGGGCGCTCGTACTTGATTTTAACCGGCCGGTGAACGGCGCAACCGCATTTTCGGCTGGGTCGTACAATGTGCGCACTATTGTCCGATCGTTCCCGATACGTTCTGTCGATTCGGTTGCACCGGCTACGGTACGGCTGAACCTTGACGAGGATATCGGCAAGATCGCCACCAGGATCGAGGTCCTAGTGAATGCTGACGTCGCTGCTGCCGATGGAACGAAGTTGAATGCAGGCAAAGGACAGACACTCTCCATCGCTCAGGAGACTTCTTCGCTGAAGGACATTGTAGTCTATCCGAACCCAGCCAGGACGCAAACCGGTGTCTCGTTCATCAATATCCCGGTGAATTGCGCCGTATCGATCTTTGCCGCGACCGGTGAGAGAGTGGCCACACTGGGGGGCAGGACAGGAACGGAGGGGACCCGGTGGGACCTGCGGACGGAGTCGGGTATTCTTGTTTCCACGGGAATCTATTTGTATCGTATCGAACAATTCAATGATGCCGGAATAACGGTCGGCACAACCATGGGAAAATTCGCCGTGATCCGATGATGAACGGGAAGATCTGGACCATATCGAACATGCTCTCCATGAGCAGGATCGTCCTGATGATCCCTGCCATGTACTATTTCGTTACCCCGATGCAGTTCCATCGCGAGATCGCGCTCCTCATCATCCTGGTAGCCGTAGCCACCGATGCGCTGGACGGCTATGTGGCCCGTATCCGCAACGAGGTCTCGGAATTCGGCAAGATCATCGACCCGCTGGCGGATAAAGTAAGCGTCGCAGTGGTGGTTGTAATGCTGACCATTTATGGCGATATTCCCCTGTGGTTCACGCTGGTCGTGCTGGGGAGGGATGTCATCATCTTCATCGCGGGGCTCTATGTGAAACGGAGGACCGGCATCATTCTGCCGTCGCTCATGTCCGGCAAGGTCGCCGTCTCCTTCCTGGCTCTCACGCTCGTATTCCCGGTGCTGCAGTACCCTTCCCTGGACGATGTCTATCACTTCTTCCAGTGGTTCACACTCGCATTGCTGGCGTACTCATTCACGGTCTATGCACAGCGGTTCTTCTCGACGCTCCGCGCGCACAGGACCGGCTCCAACTTTTCATAAGGACTCTTGTGGGATTCTTCGACGCATTCAAATTATCACGGCTGAAAGAGGGACTCGCCAAAACGCGGGAAACGCTCGTCGCCAAAGTGAACCGGCTGATCTTCGCGAAAGGGAAGATCGATGATGAGTTCCTCGCACAGCTCGAGGAGATCCTCATCACCAGCGATGTCGGCGTCACCACGTCGCGTTCGATCATCGATGCCATCAAACGACGGACCCGGGAACAGAAGTACGAATCCCAGGAGGAACTCAACGACCTCGTCCGGACCGAGATCACCAACGCACTCACGAAACACACCTTCGGGGCTGAGGATCCGTTCTCGTTCCCGCCCCATACGAAACCGTACGTGATCATGGTGGTGGGCGTGAACGGTGTCGGCAAAACAACGACCATCGGGAAACTGGCGCACAACTACCGCACGGCAGGAAAGAATGTGCTGATCGGTGCGGCGGACACCTTTCGCGCGGCGGCGAATGAACAGCTGGAGGTATGGGGCAAGCGGGCCGGGGTGGAGATCATCCAGCAGGGGCACGGCTCGGACCCCGCATCGGTCGCATTCGATACGGTGAAAGCGGCGCAGGCGCGCAATGCCGAGGTGGTCATCATCGACACGGCCGGACGTCTGCATACAAAAACGAACCTGATGGAGGAACTCAAGAAGATCAAACGTGTCATCACCAAAGTGAGCAGTGAAGCGCCGCATGAGGTGCTCCTGGTGCTGGATGCCACGACCGGACAGAACGCCATTCAGCAGGCGAAACTGTTCAACGAAGCGGTAGGACTCACCGGTCTTGTCATCACCAAACTGGACGGAACGGCGAAGGGCGGTGTGATCTTCGCGGTCAGCAACGCGCTCAGCGTTCCGGTCCGCTTCATCGGCGTCGGTGAGAAGATCGACGACCTGCAGCCGTTCGATTCAGAGAAATTCGTCGAAGCATTGTTCGAAAAAGAACGGCCATAGGCCGGGGAATTGAGGAACTCTATGAAACTCTCGTGGAAACAGTACGACCTGAAACTGAAGCATACCTTCCGTATCTCCCGCAGTGCGCGGGATATCGCACCGGTGATCATCCTGGAAATGGTCCATGACGGCATCACGGCATACGGCGAAGCATCGCCGACCAAACGGTACGGGGAGAGTCTTGAAACGATCGGTGCCTTCTTCGCTTCGCTCGATCTCTCCCGGTTCGAATCACCGATGCAGCTGGAGGATATCCTCGCCTATGTCGATGCTGCGGCCCCGGGCAACACCTCCGCCAAATGTGCCGTTGACCTCGCCCTGCATGATTGGGTCGGGAAGAAACTGGGAGTGCCGCTCTATCAATTGTGGGGACTCAATCCCGCCAAGACCGCCCCGTGTTCCTTCACCATCGCCATCGATTCGAAGGAGGTCGTGGAGCAGAAGGTGCATGAAGCGGCGGAGTTTCCCATCCTGAAAGTGAAGCTTGGACTGGATAATGATGAAGAGATGATCAACACCATCCGCAAAGTGACGGATAAAGTGTTGTATGTCGATGCGAACGAGGGATGGAAGGACCGTAACCTTGCACTCGAGCGGATCAAATGGCTCAAGGACCAGAATGTGGAGTTCGTGGAACAGCCGATGCCGGCAGACCAGTTCGATGACCTGAAATGGCTGCGGGACCGTGCGGACCTTCCGCTGATCGCGGATGAAAGCGTCCTGCGTCTCTCCGAAGTGCCGAGACTGGCGGAAGCCTTCGACGGTATCAACATCAAACTGATGAAATGTACCGGCGTCCGGGAAGCGATGCGGATGATCAATACCGCCCGTGCCCTGAACATGAAGGTGATGATGGGGTGCATGATCGAGACCGCGGTCGGAATCTCCGCCGGCGCCCATCTGGCACCGCTGCTCGACTATGCCGATCTGGACGGGAATGTTCTGGTCTCCAACGATCCGTTCGACGGTGTACGGAATATCAAAGGAAGACTTTCATTGAACTCTCAGCCTGGACTGGGAGTGACCCTCCGTCCGTAATTGGACGGTCTATTTCATGGCATCCATCATCAACATATTACCGGACCATCTGGCCAATAAGATCGCGGCCGGAGAGGTCGTGCAGCGGCCCGATTCCGTCGTGAAGGAACTGCTGGAGAACTCCATCGATGCGGGTGCGACCTCCATTGCTGTCACAGTGAAGAATGCCGGCAAGACGCTCATCCAGGTGATCGATAACGGGAAGGGGATGAGCGAGGAGGATGCGGAACGCTCCTTCTATCGTCATGCCACCTCCAAGATCTCCACGTATGACGATCTGGAGAATCTCCGGACACTCGGATTCCGCGGGGAAGCGCTCGCCTCGATCGCTGCAGTGGCCCAGGTGGAACTGAGAACACGCCGCGCAGAGGATCCGGTCGGTACACTGCTGCGTGTGGAAGCGAACACTGTGGAGGAACGGGGGAAGACGGCGCATCAGGTGGGGACGACCATCAGTGTGAAGAATCTGTTCTATAATACGCCGGCACGCCGTCAGTTCCTGAAATCGAACAATACAGAGTTCCGTCATATCTATGATACGGTGCAGCGGCTCGCACTCTCCAAACCGGAGATCGCGCTGGAGTTCGTCAGCGATGAGGACACGATCCTCGCGTTACCGTCCCAAACACTCGAGGACCGGTTGAAGAGCCTGTTCGGCGACCGGCATTTCGCCGCAATGCTGCCGGTCCATGAGGAGACGGAGATCCTCACTCTTTCCGGATACATCGGCAAACCGGATTTTGCGCGAAAATCGAAGGTCGACCAGTTCCTTTTCCTGAACGGACGGTTCATCATCAACCGGTCGATCAATCATGCGGTCTTCTCCGGATATGAGCATCTGGTGGAGAAAGGGAACTTCCCGTTCTTCCTCCTCTTCATCGACCTCGA
>JABWAK010000157.1 GCA_013361065.1 Bacteroidota bacterium | reverse complement strand
CTTGATGCTGGATTCTGGATACTTGATTTAAGACTAAAATGGCAGGAATTGATCGATTGTAAGCAGGGAGGGAATTATTAAGAGACGTTACGGAGGAATCACCGCTGTTTGGGAAAGCGGACGAAGAAGGTGGAGCCTTTGCCCTCTTCGGATTCGTACCAGAGCTCGCCGCGGTTGAGTTTGGCGAGGTGGTGACTGATGTAGAGACCGAGGCCGGAGCCCTGCTGCTCATGCTTCTCACGGTCCACCTGGCCGAACTTTTGGAACAGCAGCGACCGCTTGTCCGCCGGAACGCCGAGACCGAAATCCTGCACGGAGAAGACATATCCGTCATGCTCGTGCATGGAAACAATCACCCGTGAGCCCGGAGTGGAGAACTTCACTGCATTGTCGAGCAGCCGGCGCAGGATGTTCTCGATGTGCGGGGCATACATGTGCACGGAAACGGTGATATCCGGCACGCGGTTCTCGATGGTCGACTGGTAGTAGCGCGTCTGGAACGACAGGTCCTCGATGAGCCGCTCCACCATATGGAACGGCGTGATGCGCGAATCCTTCACCTCCATCTCCCGCTGGATCTCCCCCGATTCGATCTTCGTCACCGTCAGGAAATCATCCACCATCGTGTTGAGCCGCTTGCTGCTGCTCTGCAGCATCTGCAGAAACTCGGTCAGCTCCTGCTGGGAATAGTTGCTCTGACTCTCGGAGAGCATCTCCGTGGCGCCGAGGATGGAGGTGAGCGGCGTCCGCATCTCGTGCGTGATCAGCCGGAAGATCTCGTTCTTCAGCTTGTCCGCATGGAAACTCGCTGCCACGCTCAGCTGCTCCTTCCGCTTCAGCTTGCCGCGGATGGAGGAGAGCAGCAGATGGAAATCGACCGGCTTCGTCAGGTAATCGTCGCTCCCCATCTCCTTCCCCGCCACGATGCTCTCGGAGTCGCTGTGCGCGGAGAGGAAGAGGAACGGCACATGCTGCAGATGCGGCAGCGACCGGACATGCGCGAAGAAGTCGAACCCGTTCTTCCCCGGCATCGTGATGTCCGAGATGATGATGTCCGGCGTCGTCGCATTGAGATGCTCGATCGCCTTGTCCACCGTCCCGGCCAGCAGCACCGCGAAGTTCTCCGCCTCCAGGACCGAACCGACGATCTCCAGGAGACTCACCTCATCGTCCACCAGCAATATGACCGGCTGCCGTTCCATCAGAGCGGTGTGACCTCTTTCTTCAGGACGTCGAGCATGGCACTGTGGATGAGTCCGTTCGTCGCCAGCGTGTTCTGTCCGTAGATGATGTTGGATGGATCGTTCTTGAAGTCCGTTACCACACCCCCCGCTTCCTTCACCAGCAGGATGCCGGCCGCCTTGTCCCACGGATGGAGGAAGAACTCCCAATACCCGTCGAATCGCCCGCACGCTACATACGCGAGATCGATCGCAGCGGAACCAAGCCGCCGCACCGCCTGCGAGACCGGCAGGAACTCGCCGAAGTACTGGATCACGTTGGAGGGATTCTCCTTCACGTTGTACGGGAAGCCGGTCACGAGCAGGGACTCGATGAGCCGATCCGTTTTCGTCACCTGGATCCGTTCGCCGTTCAGGAACGCCCCTTTCCCCTTCTCCGCACTGAACATCTCGTCCATGTTCGGGTCGTACACCACCCCGGCGATGATCTCCCCTTTGTACTCCACCCCGATCGTCACGCTGAAGATCGGCAGACCGTGCGTGAAGTTCGTCGTGCCGTCCAGCGGATCGATGATCCACCGGTAATCGGAACTCCCTTCGCTCGCCCCGCCTTCCTCCCCCAGGATCGCATGGTCCGGATAGACCTCCTTAATGGCGCGGATGATGAGTGCTTCGGATTGCTTGTCGATCTCGGTGACGAGGTTCGTCTCCTGGCCGATCTTCCGTTCCAGATGACGGAATTTGCCGACACTGGACTTCAAAAATGCTCCCGCCTCCCGGGCGGCGTTCATGGCAACGCTGATCATTCGAATGGACCTGCTTTCGTCATACAATCAAGAGAACTGCATACTTCGTGTTTCTCACCTAAAATAGACAAATAAACACCCTGCTTCAATTGAAATTCTTGCCCTACGATTCAGAGCAATCACCGCAGAGAACACAGAGAACGCAGAGAATAATCATGTTATTCCATTGTGACAAGGTCGATGCGAAACCCCGGGATTCATCCCGGGGTATGAGAAAAGAACCCGTGACCGCTGATGACTGTCACCTCTTGCTGCGATGAATGAGCGCATACAGAACGAATCTGGAGATTCGTTCAACATTATGAAATCTTCACACGTTTGAAAACACTCACGCAAAGTCACAAAGACGCAAAAAATGGGGAAGAAACTCAAGCAAAACGCAAACCAAAATGTTGACCGACTCTCCAGAGTCGGTCTGCAAAAAATCAGCGGTCGTATGAAGCACCGCGATTCATCCCCGGGCATTTTTGCCCCAGCCGGCATACCAAACGAATCTGGAGATTCGTTCAACATATATTGGCAATCAATCTTCGCAAGGTTTCCCATATTGACTGCCACCCCACTTCATTCTATATTGACCGTATGCAGACCGCATTGATCACCATCGCACTCCTGTTCATCCTCCAGCCGTCCGAAGCGCAGACGCCGCAGGGACGAAAGCAGCAATACATCGCCGCCATCTTCACGCGGGGAGCAGGCTGGGACACCACGAAACCACCCTCCGCACAGCCCCACTTTGCAGAGCATGGAAAGAACCTGCAGCGGCTCCGCGCCTCCGGTGTGGTGGCGCTCGGCGCCCGCTACGGCGACTATGGGATGGTGGTCTTCAGGAACGGCAGCATCGACTCGGTCCGCGCCCTGTTCAACACCGACACCCTCGTCCTGAAGGATATCCTCCGGATGGAGCTCCATCCGTTCAATCCTTTCTACCCCGGCACCATCGAATGAACGACCAGTCCAACGACCTTGCTCCCCTTTTGGACGCTGCGCTCCGCGCACAGCGTCAGTTCCGCTCCCGCTGGGATGCGGTCACCCCCAATCCTTCCATGGTCCTGCCGGAAGGGACGATGCGCACCGTGCTGGACGAACTCGCCGAACGGCTGAAGGAGAACTATCCGTTCTTCCATCCGCGGTATGCGGGACAGATGCTCAAGCCGCCCCACCCGATCGCCGTCGCCGCGTATCTGACCGCGATGCAGATCAATCCGAACAACCATGCGCTGGACGGCGGACCGGCTACGGCGAAGATGGAACTGGAAGCGGTCCGCGCCATCGCCGCGATGTTCGGCTATACGGACCATCTGGGCCATCTCACCTCCAGCGGCACCATCGCAAATCTGGAAGCATTGTGGGTCGCCCGCTGCATCCATCCGGACCGTGCCGTGGCGTTCTCCCGCAACGCCCATTACACACACCGCCGCATGTGCGACCTGCTGCAGCTCCGCTCCGTGGAGACGGACCTGACCGATCCCGAAGCACTGGAACAGCTCCTGCGTCAGGGCACCGTCGGCACACTCGTGGTTACCATCGGCACCACCGGCACCGGCTCCGTGGAACCGCTCCACCGCATCGTGCCGCTCGCGCGGAAGTACGGCGTCCGCCTCCACGCGGATTGTGCGTATGGAGGATTCTTCACGCTGCTGGCACAGGGTCCCTCTCCCGCCGTTGCGCCGGAACCGTTCCTGGCACTGCGCGAATGCGACAGTATCGTCATCGATCCGCACAAGCATGGACTGCAGCCGTACGGCTGCGGGTGTGTGCTGTTCCGGGACCCGGCGGTCGGTGCATACTACAAGCATGATTCTCCCTACACCTACTTCACATCCGCAGAGCTGCACCTCGGCGAGATCTCACTGGAATGTTCCCGTGCCGGCGCATCGGCCGCCGCACTCTGGGCCACGCTCCGCGCGCTGCCGCTCCTTCCGGATGAAGGCTTCGGACCTATCCTGCGCCGGTGCCGAGAGGCCGCGCTCGCACTACATGATGAGTTCGTCCGTTCGCCGCGGTGGGAACCGTTCATAGAACCGGACCTCGACATCGTCACCTACTTCCCCCGTCCGTCAGAGTTCACCGCATCCCGCGTCTCGCAGCTGAGCGAGCGGCTCTTTGCCGGGACGATGAATTCCCCGGATGAACCGCTCTATCTTGCTCTCTTCTCGGTCGATTCCGCCGCCATCGCCGCCCGCTTTCCGGGATTCGTCCAGGACCAGCCGGTTACCCGCATCCTCCGGTCCGTGCTGATGAAGCCGGAGCATCATTCGTTCGTCCCGCAGTTGTTCGCAATCCTGGACAAATCCCTCGATTCCGTGCAATAAAATGGAACATTTGCCCCTTCCCGGGTGTTAGCACGGTATCCCATTATCAACCGAAAGAGCATCAATGAAGCATTATTCCCTGTTCATCCTCTCTATTTTATTGTTTTCAGTCTCCTTGGCCCAGACGCCGCCTCCCAAGACCGGCTCGATCGTCGGGCATGTGAAGAATTATGCCACCAAAGAGGCGGTAGTGAGCGCCACGGTGGTCGTCCAGGGCACCACCATCGGTGCGGCGACCGATATCGACGGGAATTTCAAGATCCCGAACGTGCCGATCGGCACCTACATCCTCCGCGTGAGCGCACTCGGCTTCCAGCCGATGGTGAAGACGGACGTGGTCGTCTCCGTCTCCAAACCGGCCGATGTCCACTTTGAACTGATGGAATCGTCCGTGGAATTGGAAGGGGTCACCGTCACCACCGAGTACTTCCAGAAATCCCCCGATGCGGTCATCAGCGTGCAGACGCTCGGTGCTGAGGAGATCCGGCGGCTGCCCGGCGGACTCGAGGATGTCGTCCGCGCCATCTCCATCCTGCCCGGCGTGGCGCAGGTGCAGAACGGACGGAACGACCTGATCGTCCGGGGCGGTGCGCCGTCCGAGAACCTTTTCGTGATCGATAATATCGAGGTCTCCAACATCAACCACTTCGGCACGCAGGGTGCCAGCGGCGGTCCGCTCAGCTATATCAATCTTGATTTCGTCAGCGAGACCTCCTTCAAGACCGGCGGGTTCGGAGCGAAATACGGCGACAAGCTCTCCTCCGTTCTCACCATCGACCTGAAGGACGGCCGCGATGACAAGCTCGGCGGGAAGGCGACCATCTCCGCTTCGCAGTTCGGTCTGAACCTGGAAGGTCCTGCCGGCAGCGACGGTTCGTTCCTCTTCTCCGCGCGGCGCAGTTACCTCGATTTCATCTTCAAAGCAGCCGGCTTCGGGTTCGTCCCGGAGTATTGGGACTTCCTTGGCAAGGTGAACTACCGGCTCTCCCCGAAGGACCAGCTGAACGTGCTGAGCATCGTGGCGCTGGACAATGTCAAACTCTTCAACGACACGGAGGACAAGAAGTACACCAACTCCCGTATCCTCGCCAGCGACCAGACGCAGTTCCTTGGCGGCATCTCCTGGCGGCATCTGCTGACGAAGGGATTCACGAACGTCACATTCAGCCAGACCTATAACGGTTACAACTTCATCCAGAACGATTCGATGCTGAATCCGATCTTCCGCAGTTCGTCGGACGAGTATGAGATCTCGCTCCGCGGCGATATCGTGCTGCAACTCGGCAAGGAGTCGGAACTCTCGTTCGGCGCGGCAGTGAAGTATGTCGACTTCTCCTCCAACATCATCCTGCCGACATTCTTCACCAACTTCGGTTCCTCGCTCACCGTGAACGCCACGCTCGACACCACGGCGGTGAAGAGTGCGGTGTACGGACAGTATTCGGTCGCGCTGCTGCAGAACCTCCGCTTCACCGCCGGTCTGCGTGCGGACCATTTCAATCTGATCGACGAGCAGCTCTCGGTCTCCCCGCGCATCTCGCTCGCCTATGCCGCCTCCCCGGTGCTCACCTTCACTGCGAGTGCCGGTCAGTACCATCAGGCGCCGTCGTACATCTGGCTGGTGGCGAACGCCGCCAACCGGAAGCTGAAGTATGTGGCGGTGGACCAGTTCGTCCTCGGCGCGGAGTATCTGCTCCGGTCGGATGTGAAAGTGAGCCTGGAGACCTACCGGAAGAACTACAGTGATTATCCTGCCAGCCTGGCGCGTCCCTACTTGGTGCTGGCCAATACCGGCGCCGGCTTCGGCGGCTCGCAGGACGGGTATGCGGCGTTCGGGCTCGATCCTCTCACCAGCGCCGGCAGCGGCGAGGCATACGGAGTGGAGCTCTTCCTGCAGAAGAAACTCTCCGAAGTGCCGTGCTACGGTCTGGTGAGCATCAGCTGGAATGAGGCGCGGTTCAAGGCGATCGACGGCGTGGCGCGTCCCAGCGCCTTCGACCAGCGGTGGATCATCAATCTGGGCGGCGGCTACATCCTGAACGAGTTGTGGGAGTTCAGCGGCAAGTTCCGTGTGGCGACCGGGCGGCCCTACACCCCGTACAATCCGGACGGTTCGCAGAACACCGCGGCATACAATTCCTACCGGATCGGCACCAACCACAGTCTCGACCTGCGGGTGGACCGCCGGTGGAACTTCAACACCTGGAACCTGATCACCTACATCGACCTGCAGAACGTCTACAACCGCAAGGCGATCGATGTGCCCATCTTCGACGAACGGACCAAGGAAGTGAAGCAGGTCTCCAACAGCATCGGTCTGCTCCCCTCCATCGGTGTGAGCGCGGAGTTCTAACCAATCCAACGATGACAGTCACCTGAATGGGTTTATGCTGAGGTGACTGTCATCTCCTGGTGGGACGGGATGTCAAACCGGAATAAAGAACGGATCTGGAGATCCGTTCAACATAGAGAAACCTTGCGGAGGTTGATGGTTTGTTGACGAACAACCTTCGCAAGGTTCAACCCGTCCTGTAAACGACAAAAGCCCGTTGTGCACTCAGCACAACGGGCTTTTTAATTGGTGCGTGACCGCAGTGGTCATTCGAACCGGAGCGCTTCGATCGGGTCGAGGTTCGCGGCCTTCCAGGCGGGATAGACGCCGAAGACGATACCGATGAAGGAGCAGAAGATGAGCGCGGTGATGTTCATCTGCAGCGCCGTGAAATCGATGAACGGGGTCTGCAGGATCGCCACAGAATTGTTCCAGGGATAGACCGGGGGTGCATCCAGCAGCAGCGAGACGATGTTACCCATGATGGAACCGGTCACGATACCGATCACGCCGCCGATCTGCGAGAAGACGACCGATTCGGTCAGGAACTGCGAGAGCACGTTGCTGCGCGTGGCACCGAGCGCCTTGCGGATGCCGATCTCCTTGGTCCGCTCCGTCACCGAAACGAGCATGATGTTCATGATGCCGACGCCGGCCGCCAGCAGGGCGATACAGGCGATGCCGAGCGCACCGATCTTGATCATGAACGTGGTATCGTTGAACTGCGCGATGACCGTATCGTTGGAGAAGATCTCGAAATCATCCGGTTCGCCCGGAGGGGTCTGCCGGATCACCCGCAGGATGCCGCGCGACCCTTCCAATACATCGTTGTAGGTCGCCTGGTCCCGCGCCATCACCATGATGTTCACCGACCGGTCCTTGCCGTAGATGTTCATGTGCGTGGTGATCGGGATGACGACCAGGTTCCCCTGGTTCCCGCCGAGCACCGAGCCCTTATCCTCCAGCGTGCCGATCACTTTATACTGGATGCCGTCCACCCGGATGAACTCGCCGATCGGGTTCCCCATCGGGAAGAGCTTCTTGATGACATCGCTGCCGATGACCGTCACTTTCGCGGCGGACTGCACCTCGTTCTCATTGAACGAGCGGCCGTATTCCACATCCCAGTTGTTCGTTGCCAGTCCGTCCACCGATTCACCCGCCACACTCACGCTCGGATTGGTCTTCAGATTCTTGTACTCCGCCACCTTCCCGCCGGCCCAGACCTCCAGACCGATATGCTTGGCAAGGGTCATGCGCTCAACGAACAGTTCCGCCTGCTCATAGGTGATATCCTTCCGGTTGCGGTAGCGCCAGCGCTGGTTGTCGTTGAAGTTGTTCTGGGGGAACTTCTGGATCTGGAACGTATTCGCGCCGAGCTGGCTCACGCCGGACTCGATGGCATTCTGCAGCACTCCCATCGCGGTCATCACACCGATGATGGAGAAGACGCCGACCCCGATGCCGAGCAGCGTCAGTACGGACCGCAGCTTGTTCACGCGGATCGCATTGAGCGCCATTCCGATACTCTCTTGTAACTGCATAGTGACGGTCCTTCAGGTTTTATTCGTGACGCAGTGCTTCCACCGGGTCCATCTTGGCGGCGCGGTTGGCCGGCAGGAAACCGGAGACGACGCCGACCAGCACAGAGTTTTTTAATGATACGGCGACCACCGAGAGCGGCATGGAGGTCGGCAGGATCTGGTCGATGAGCAGGCTGAGCGGGTACGA
>JABWAK010000156.1 GCA_013361065.1 Bacteroidota bacterium | reverse complement strand
GTCACCCCCCGCTCGGCGGCGTGGCCCCGCCGCCCGTGGACTCGCCGCTCCACAGCGCCGGGCACTTCGTCTGCACGGCGGTGCACTTCGGCCCCATGGCCGCCTTCGGCTCCGTCTTGACGACGCCGGCCTTGAGGCCCGCGCACCAGTCGGTGGACGCGAGGGCCACGAGCTGGTCGGTCGACTCCGTGAGGCAGCCGTTCATGTCCCCGACCGTGGTCCCGGTGCCCTTGCACTTCTGGAGCGAGGCGTAGGCGTCCTTGCACGAATCCGTCGTTGTCGGCGCGCTCGATGGCTTGGCCATGCAGTCGTCGAACGACTTCCTGCACGCGGCGACCGCGTCGGCGTCGGTCTTCGCGCCGAGGGCCGCGACCTTGGCGAACGAGCCACACATGACCTTCTGGTTGGCGTCCGCACTGGTGGCCGCGCGCTGGTACTTCACCACGGCTCCGGTATTGTCCACCATATAATAAAAATATCCCACCCCGGCCACATCATCCGTCGTGGTCAGAAAGAAGTATCCGTCCGACGCACCGGAGGAGCGGACAACGGTGAACTTCGGGAAATCGGACGGCAGCGGATCGGCAAGGGATGCGGGAGCGGTCCACGGTACGCTGCGGCTCCGTTCGGTGCGGAGGACCACCTCACCGGCATCGGTCACAGCGTATCGTTCATTCAGCGGCCGTTCGTTCGGTGTGACGGTGAAATGGAACCGTTCCACCGGCAGCGGTCTCCCGCCGCTCTTCCGGATCTCCCCAATGAGTTCCACGGTGACGGTCTCACCGGCGGCGAACGGCGTCACCGGATGGAAGAGTATCGTATGCCCGTCATCCGACAGCTCCAGCGAACCGGCATGGTCCCCGGTGCGGGAACCAGAGACACGGAGATCGTCCGACTGCAGCGAACCGGCATCGACAGGCTCTGCGCTGCGGAGGATGATGTTCGTTTCCCGGGAGTTCAGGGCAGAACCGGGGACCGGAGAACGGTACGTGAATGTCTGTGCGTCAGCGGCAAGAGCAATGAGCAGCAGTGTGAGAAGGAACTGAGTCGTTCGTGAGAGCATGGTGTCATTCTTTCGTTGATCGTGATGTGAAAAAACTTCATTCTGACCGTCAGTACATACCGGCATGACGGTCATAGGTATTGGATCGGCCGCTGGACGGATCTCACCGCAGCAACTGCATCCGCCGGACGGTGACACCGGCAGCAGTGGTCAATCGGCACAGATACATACCGGATGCGAACCGGTCCGCATTCCAGACCACATCATGCATCCCGGCATTCCGTTCCCCCTGCAGCAGCAGTGCGATCTCCCGTCCCAACGGATCGAGTACGGACAACCGGACGAATGAACGGTGCGGCAGGGCGAAGCGGATCGTGGTGGACGGATTGAACGGGTTAGGGAAATTCTGCAGCAGGTCATAGGAACGCGGGACGGTCGCATGCTCATCCTGCACCGCGACCGGCACACGCTGACGGAAGGAGACATTGTCCACGAACACATCGGCATCGGACAGACCGCAGTTGAACACGACGCGAGCGTTATTGTCCGTTGCATCGGTCATGGTGAAATCGAACCGGAAGTGCTGCGGCTCCGTCGTCAGGAAGATGGATCCGGTGCGGCTGTAATTGGTGTTGGGCGCAGCGATCATGACGATCTTCGGATCGATGGTGCGCGGTGCGGTGGCCCAGGCATCGAACTCGAACCGGTACGGGAGCCCGTTGGTCACCGGGATCCCCTCCTGCGACGGCTGGATGTGCCATGCCTGCGTTCCGCCGGCACCGATCTGCATGAACAGGGCTCCTGCCTCGGTCACATACGGCACAGCCGCACCCGGCGAGGTGAGATTGAACTTCCAGTCGTTCAACCCGTCCGAAAAATCGCCGTTGGTGATGAGATTGTCGCCGGGCTGGTAGAAACGGGCGACCGCCGTGACCTCGTTGGACATCGGACTCTCTGAACCATCCGCATTCCGCGAGGTGACACGGAAGTAATACCGTTTCCCGTTCTTGAATCCTTTCAGATCGACCGCGGACAATTGTGTGGAATCGATGCACCGCACCGGCGATGCGACCGTATCGGCATAGATGCGGTACCAATGGGAAGGACGCTGATCGAATGTGTTGAACAGCAGCGTGATCTTATTGCTGCCGGCTTCCAGATAGAGTTCCGGCTGCTTCCCCTTCCCTTTCCACGGGAACTTGAAGACACGATAGCTGTGCGCCGCCTTCACGAAATCCATCTCCAGCACTTTCACTCCTGCAGGAGTTACTTCGGTCACCTTGGGGAGCGATTGATCGGCCCAATTGATGAGCGTGTTGCCGTTCGCAAGCCGCTGCGCGTTCCCCATCCACCAGGTATAGCGGTCCGGCACATGACGGTACTGCCAGACCAGTTGCGCCGTGCGTGCAGCGGTATCGAGGGAGTATTCCACCGCGCGCGTCAACGACGGCGAGTGGAAATTCCCGTTGTCCAGCATCGTGTAATTGCCGTTCGGCAGCACACGGATATCATGCTGATACGAGGGACCGCCGAGCGGGTCATTGAGATAGGTGAACTGGTTGTTCTTCCCGCCGAAGCGCCACATCACCCTGCCGGTCTTCCGGTCGATCTTGGTGATCTCGGACTGATGCCGGCTGGAGATGAGGATGTTCCCGTCCAGATCCAGTTCGATGGCGTTCATGTGGACGAAGTCGATGGTCTGTGCGGTGAGATTCTCCCGGACCGCATCGGAGATCTTCATGTGGTCCCAGCATTTCCACTCGAAGACGACATTCCCGGCCGGATCGATCTCCTGTACATTGTTCCCCACCACGGTCACGTTGGTCTTCCCGCCCGGCACGATGGCGCTCATATCGATCGTCCGGTAGTCGAGACTGATCAGCAGGACGTTCCCGTTCGGCAGGATCTGCAGTTCGTGTTCGTCGGTCCCTTGTCCGTTCTTCGCCGTGATCTCGCGGAGCACGGTGTATGAGGAGTCCATCTCGTACTGCCGGTAGTACGGTTCGGCGATGCGGTACGAAAGATTCCCGTTCTTCTGCACCTTGAAGTCGCGTGCATTGCCCGGCATCCTCCGATAGAAGACCGGTGCGCCGTTGGAGTCCAGGATGGCGATATAGGGCGTGCCGCCCCAATTATTGATGAAGATATGTCCCGGCGACGCATTCCCTTTCACCAGGAACTTCACATGCGGATAGTCCGACGGAACAGAGACACCGTTCGGGAAGATGGTCGAAGTGAGGGAGGGTGAAACTGTAATGGTCTGCGACTGCAGCACTGCGAAGCAGAGGAAGAGGACGATGAACGATCGAATTCTTGGTATCATAGGATTAGGTGCATCGTGCGTGCCCCGGTCATTGAACAGTGAACCGCTGCGCACCGGCAGCAACAGTGTAGGTCCTGGGCGTCCCGCCGTCCATGATCACGGTCAGCTCGAACGGACGATTCGACACGACATGCACCTCGGCCGGTGCGCCGGTGCCGCTCCTCTGCTGTGCGATGAGCGTTGCGGAGACATCACCGAACCGGAGCCGTTCGATCCCGTGCCGGTCGATGCGGCGAATATGCCAGGTCAGTTTCCGGTGTGCGCCGTCCGGACGGAAGCCGAGTACGTTCTCGATGAAGAGCTGGATCGGACCGCAGCCGGTCCAGCCGACGAAATCCTTCTGCGACGGGTTCCCGCGCATCATCAGCTCCGGGGAATAGTTCTCCCACAATGTTCCGGTCTCTCGGTGAACGGCCGTCAGACCGTCCAGATACCGTTTGGAGGCATGGTGGGCAAATTCCTCGAACGAGTGATCGGTCGGATTCTCCGTCTCCCGGCCGTACCGTTCCAGTCCTTTGATCACCATGACATTGGTCGGCGCCCAAACACCGCCGAGCCAGTAATGTCCGTCCGGCTGATATGCCGGTTCATCGGCAGCCAGCGACGGGAACGGGATCGGCCGCCAGAATGTCCGGGGATCCTTCAGATGGGAGAGCAACCGGAGTGCTTTGGCATGGTCTGCGATGCCGGCAAGCATCGGCCAGAACGAACCGATCGAACGGAGCGGGAGCTGCTTCCCGTCATCATCCACATTATAATAGTAGCCGTCCTGTTCGTTCCACATCAACGCATTCACCCGTCCGGCGATACTGTCCGCCGCCGTTGTGAACCGGGCGGCATCCCCCTTCTTCCCCAGCTCCGTGCAGATGAACGCAAGATTCCTGTACATCAGCACCATCTGCGAGGACATGTCGACCCATCCGGAACCGCTCAGCGGAAGATTGTCCATCCCTGATCCGAGACCGGTATTCCAGTACAGTCCATGACGTGTTCCCGGTTTCTTCCTGTACTGTTCCAGCCATTCGGCATATTTTACCAGCGGCGGCAGCACAGCGGCAAACCGCGACGAATCGCCGGTCACCTTGAATGATTCGACCTCCGCCCATGCAAAGAGCGGCGGATTGACCGTATGCTCGCGTCCGACGAACACATAGTCCTTCCCGTCCGCCTCCTGGATCTCGCGGCAGATGTATCCATTGGGATACTGCCGTGCATAGAAATTATCGAGCGACTGCACTGCCGGGAAGACCGCATGACCGTACCGTGCGAACATCAGCATGAAGAAGGTATCCCACTGGAAGACGCTCGGGGAGAATGCTTCATCCACATAATTGGACACGAACGGCGAACCGGCCGGCGGCTGTTTGAAATGGTCGAATGCAAGGGACCACGCCTTCCAATACAGCTCCACATACTGCGGTGAACCGTCCGCAATGGGGGACGGAAGCGCAGCGCGGCTTTGCGCGAACCTCGGGACCGGTGCCGGTGTCAGCTGTTTCTTCGCATAATGGATCCCGCGGCTGCCGGTCTCCTCATATTGTGCATGGAGAGCAAATGGGAGCACGGCTGCAGCAGCGACGAACAAAGCGACCGAACGGATCCTCATAGCGATTCCTCCTGAGCGGCAGTCAAGGTATGTGCGCTCATTGTGATCATTGCAGCAATAGCATCCGCATGGTCCGTACCTGACCGCCGGCGGAGATGCGGCAGAGGTACACTCCGGCGGCAAGACCGGATGCATCGAAGGTCACCGTGTGTTCTCCGGCCTCACGCATTCCGGCCGACAACGTGCGGAGACGGTCCCCCAGCACTCCGAACACTTCCACCGTCGTGTGCTGTGCGGACGGGAGCGTGAAGCGGATGACGGTGGAAGGATTGAACGGATTGGGATAATTCTGATGCACCATGAATTCGGCCGGGACCGGACCATCCTTCACTGAAGCGAGAGGTCCGGTATACGTAAAGGTCAGATAGTTGATATTGAAGCCGCCGAAGAATGTGGAGACCTTCAACGTATGCTTCCCGGCCGTGAGCGACGCCGGCGCAAGCGGGATGGTGCCCCAGGAGGTCCAGCCGCCGGTCACCGGCAGTCCCGTCAGTTTCTGCGCCTCGCCGTCGAATCCATATCCCAGAAAGCCGTTCGCCGCATTCACTGCTGCGCGGACCGACACATCGTACGTGCCGCTCTGCTGCACATCCACCGTGAAGTTCAGATACTCTCCTGTCCCGGTCCATCCGACATTGTACCCGTTGGTCACTGCATCGGTGCACCGTTCGATGTCGACACCGTCATTCCGGAAGACCCAGCCGTTGTTCCAGGTGGAGCCGTTGTTGGTATTGTGATAGTCGTTATCCTTGTACGCGATGGTGTGCCGTCCATAATCGTAATTCACCGCGAAGATCCTGCCCGGGATGACATTCGCTGCGAAAGGACGGGTCGTTGCATCCTTCGGCTGCCGGATCATCGCATCGATCACCCCTTCGTTATAGACACAGTGATCCAGTTTCAATCCTTCGGCCATCGCCATGAGACCTTTCATCGCATAGGCAACTCCCGGCTTCGATGTCTGACCTTTCCAGTACTGCAGCAGTCCCTCATACTCCGCCGTAGCCGGGACGGAGAACGGACCATTGATCGTACCGAACTTCTTCCATGTCCACCACGCCCAGCCGATATTGTTGTCCTCCAGCAGGGAGATTGCATCGGTGAACCAGGTGTTGGAGTTCTCGCCCGATTCGCCGAGCCAGAGCGGACGGTTGGTGGAGGCCCGGAGCGTTAGCAGATAATTGATCGAGCCGAGATCGTTCGTGTTCCAGTACTTATGGAAACTCCAGACCATCTTCGCATCCCACGCCGGTGCCATTCCGTTGAAATCGGTCGCAAACCAGTTCCCTTCCACAAAGATGATGTGGGTGGTATCGACGGAGCGGATCGCGTTGGTGATGGCAATGGAAAGGTCCCGGAGCGGTTTGTTCGACGGCGGCAGGTCCCACGCCGGTTCATTGAGGATATCGTATCCGCCGATCCACGGTTCACCGGCATAGTGTCCGGCCAGCATCCGCCAGAGTTCGACCGTCATGGTCTTGTTCTTCTCATCCTGCCAGAGGGACGGTTTCGAGGGGTCGTAATCACTGATGTTGTTCGCACTCTGTCCGCCCGGCGCAGCATGCAGGTCCAGGATGAGATAGATCCTGTTGTCGGCGCACCACCGCAGCAGGCTGTCGGTCATGATGAATCCCTGTTCCACCTTCGCATAGCCGGCGCCGGACTGACGGATATAGAATTTATAATGCATCGGCAGACGGATGGAGTTGAAGCCGAGCTGTGCAAGCCGTTCCACATCCTTCCGCTGCATGAAATTGGTCCGGTATGCATTCCAGAACGAATCGGCGTTGGCCTGACCGACAAGGTCGAGCACTTTCTTTTCGATCTCCCACGGTGCATTCGCGAACGCGCTGGTCTGTAGCATGTACCCTTCGGGCACCATCCATCCTCCGATCCCCATCCCGCGCAGCAGAACCGGTGTCCCGGTCCCGTCGACGATGGACTGACCGGAGACCCGCAGGAATCCGTCACTGGCGGCAGGTGTGGTTGCGATGAGAAGGAACAACAATAAGAGAAGGAACGGTTTCATGATGCGGACTTTCGATATTCAAGGGAAAACATCATTTCATCAGAAGCATCGGCCGGCTCTGTGTGAACGGACCGGAGGTGATGCGGTAATAATAGAGTCCGGAAGAGAGTCCCGACGCATCGAACCGCAGTTCATGATCGCCGGCGCTCCAATCATCGTCCGTCACCGTCCGTACTGACCGGCCGAGCAGGTCATGGACGGTTATTCTTGTCCTGGCTGCAACTGGTATGCTGAAGCGGATGGTGGTGGAGGGATTGAACGGATTGGGATAGTTCTGGAACAGTTCCGGCTGCAGCGGTAATGTCCCCGGCTGCGGGACCGAAAGTGACCGACCGGCAAGCTGTGTATCGATCCAATCCAACCGGAACAGGATCCACGTCTTCAGATAGGCGATCTCGTTCGCATAACTGCCGCCGATGAAGGCATTCGGCCAGACGTAGGTACTGAGGATCGGCCATTTGACGAAGTTGCGCTGCTGTGCTTCGTGGATATGGCTTGCGAGAGAATCGATGAACCGGTGGATCCTCGGTGTGGCAAAGACACCTTTCCGCATTGCCAGCCACCGTGCAGCGGCGGCATCACGGAAGCGGGGATCGTCGAACACCTTCTTCCACCAGAACGGCGGCTGGAACTCGTCCGAATTCATGAAGGAGGCATTGGTCGCTTGGTATTCCAGCTGCCACCCTTCGATCTTCGACGCTTCATAATAATCGCTGTTGCCGAATCCATGGTTGAAATCCCAGACCGGACCGAGGAAGAACTTCGGGTTCTTGGAGTCCCGGTCCTTGTACATATACGAGGACAACCGGTACCCGTCCACATTGCGCGTCAGTTCATTGATCAGGAAGAAGTCGACCATCGACGGAACATCGAGATACTTGGAGTATCCGCCGGTCGTATCCTGATAGTACGGTGATCTCTGTAGTGTCCAGCGGAATGTCTGAGTCCGCTGCAACGTATCCAGAAGGCGAAGCGAATCAAGCGAAACCTCCTGAATCTGGCGTATCGTCACAAGCGGATATTGGGCGGAAGGACTTGCATTGAACGAACCCGCCATGCTGGGCTGGTGAAAGTCGCAGTGATAGTTGTACAGACCGGCTATCTGAATCACATAGGAAAACGATGTACCGGAGTTTGCGGAGAACGGCGCGGCTCCGGACGGAATCGTGGTTGAACTGAGCGGATGAGCGCCGAAGGAACCCAGCCAGCGAACCGTATCGCCGACTGATGCCTGCAAGAAAGATGGTGTGTACTCGCAACAGGTAAACGTGATCGTGTGTGTCGTGGCATTCACACTGGGGAACACCATTACCGACAACAGAACCAATCCGAGCAACAGCCGGATCGGAAGAAACTTCTTAGATACTCCCATAAACATCCCTCCTATATTGTTACTGAAAGAAAAAGTTAACTCACTCCAAAGCCTTATTTTATCACCAGG
>JABWAK010000155.1 GCA_013361065.1 Bacteroidota bacterium | reverse complement strand
GGGCACGATGTACGGGTTCTGGGTCGAGTCGCGCGGCACCTCACGCACGCGCGCGAGGCCGGCCACGGTGCGGCCGTCCATCGTCTTCACCTCGGCGGGCACGTCGACCGGGTACTCGGTGGCCAGACGCGAGAGCGGCCCGAGGCCATAGAGGCCGTCACGAATGGCCTTGAAGTCGCGGGTGATGCTCTGCGTGGTGTAGGCCCAGGTGAAGGCCACGTCTTCGAGGCCCAGCCCGAACTTCGGCAGGCACGAGACGCGCACTTTGTGCATGATGAACTGCAGCAGGCCGCCGTCCTTCACACCCTTCGGGCTGCCGTGCAGGATCACCGGCACCTGCACCATCAGTTCCTCGTTCTCCTTCACGCCCTGCAGGTCGAAATGGACCGGCCGGTCGGTGAGGGGATCGAACTGCACCTCACGCAGAACGCAGGACTTGGTGACACCGTTGTCCAGCTTCAGATTGATCAAATGCGTATTGGTGGTGTAGATCAGCGGCTTCATGGCAAGCGGCGTCGCTGCGATGTTGATGTTCTCCTCACCGCGGGAATAGTACACTCCCGGGATCTTGTCTTCGGAACGAAGACGGTGTGCGGCCTTGCCGGTTTCCGTGCGCACGAACGCGTTCAATACTACTTCTGACATTGTCTCTTTCTCCTTGCTGGAACGGTTGATTGATGATAGTTCTACACTTTATCCTTGTCGATGTCGAACAGCGAACTGATCGACTTATTGTGGAAGCATCGTTCGATCGCTTCCGAGAAGACCTGGGCAACGGACAGCACCTCGATCTTCGGCGATTCCACCTTCAGCGGGATCGTGTCGCAGACGATGATCTTCTCCACGGCGCTGGCATTGATCCGCTCGAGCGCCTTGCCGGAGAGCAGGGGATGGGTGCATGCACCATAGACCGTCCGTGCTCCCGCTTTCTTCAGTGCCGCGACCGCATTGGTAAAGGTCCCGGCGGTATCGATCAGATCGTCCACGATCAGCACATTGCGTCCGTCCACATCGCCGACGATGTTCATCACTTCCACCACATTCGGTGCCGGGCGCCGTTTGTCGATCAGCACCAGGTCCGCATCGAGCCGTTTGGCATAGGCCCGTGCCATCTTGATCCCGCCGACATCGGGTGATACCACCGTCAGGTCCGGGATCTTCATCTTGCGCAGATGTTCCACCAGCACCACGGAGGAGTAGAGATGGTCCACCGGGATATCGAAGAAACCCTGGATCTGCGGTGCATGGAGGTCCATGCACACCACCCGGTCCGCACCGGACTTGGTGATCAGGTTCGCGACCAGTTTGGACGTGATCGCTACGCGGGGCTGGTCCTTGCGGTCCTGCCGCGCATACCCGAAGTACGGGATCACCACCGTCACCTTGCGCGCCGAGGCGCGTTTGGCGGCATCGACCATGATGAGCAATTCCATCAGGTTGTCCGCCGGCGGCACCGTGGTCTGGATGATGAACACATCCGCACCGCGCACATTGTCCGTGAACTTCACCCAGATCTCGCCGTCACTGAAGTTCTGGAGTTCGATCTTCCCCAGGGGTTCGCCAAGATAGTGAGCGATCCGTTCAGCCAGAGGACGGTTGGACCGTCCTGAGAACAATTTTAACTGCGGCATACGATTCCGGGGATGAGACCGATGGGCATAATTGTATTTAGGTAATAAAAATAACAAAAAAAGAGGAAAGAGTCAATAAATCATCATCGTGAACTTGAACAGCGCTTCCGTATTGACATTCCAGCAATCATTGGCTATTATAGGAGCGATTTATGCCCGATATCCGCCAGCAGCCGTTCATCCTACCGACCCCTTCCGGGGCGCCGATCCATGGCGATGTTCGGTGGGACAATGAGTTAGTGACGGCCGCTGAGAATCGTCTTCCGGTGGCGGTCGTTTGTCACGGTTTCAAAGCGTTTAAGGATTGGGGACCGTTCCCGTCCATCGGGGAGCGTCTGGCAGAGTTGGGATTCGTCTCCGTACTGTTCAATTTCTCCCATAACGGCATCGGTGCAGAACCGAAGAAGTTCGTGGAACATGAACGGTTCGCGAACAATACCATCTCACTGGAAGTACAGGACCTGAAGACAGTGATCGATGCGGTGACCGGCGGAGGATTCGGACTGCCGTTCATCGATGCGCGGAGGGTCGGCGTGATCGGACATTCCCGCGGTGGCGGGGTCGCGATCATCGCAGGGAGGGAGGATGTCAGGATCGGAGCGGTCGCTGCCTGGTCCACTATCGCACGGTTCAACCGGTACACGGAGGAACAGAAGGAGCGGTGGCGCAGCAAGGGCTACGTGCAGCTCCATTCGGTGAGCGATCAGAAACTGTTCAGGATCTCAACGGCTCTGCTGGACGATCTGGAACAGAACTCGGTCCGGCTGAATATCGTGGACGCTGTTGCAGCATTGCACAAACCGCTGCTGCTCGTCCACGGCACGGCGGACATCCCGGCAAAGATCACGGAAGCAGAGGAACTGTTCGCCGCGGCGGACAGGACACAGACAGAATTCGTACGGCTCGAGGGGGCGGGTCATATGTACGGTGCCAAGCACCCGTACAAGGAACCGAGTCCGACCTTAGAGCACGTCATAGAACTCACGGTGCACTGGATGCACACACACTTATCCACGGAGGTCTCATGGAAATGACGCGCAATAACCCTTTCATCTCGAATGCTATGACATCGACATCGATATTCGCACAGACAGCATGGATCACGTTGTTCGCGGCGCTGACGGCATTGGGTGCCCAGGTGCAGATCCCGAATCAACCGATCCCATTCACCCTGCAGACATTCTTCGTGCTGCTCTCCGGCGCATTCCTCGGGGCGCGGAACGGATTCATCGCGCAGCTGGTGTACCTCGCTGCCGGTGCGATCGGTCTGCCGGTCTTCTCCGGTGCATCGTTCGGACTGGTGAAACTCTTCGGCGTGACCGGCGGATATCTGATGAGCTTCCCGGTCGCCGCTGCGATGGTCGGTTATCTGGTGCGTGTGCGCAAAGGGTACATCTGGACGATCTTCTCCATGTTCCTGTCGCTGGTGGTGGTCTTCACGGCAGGTTCGCTCTACCTGAACGTTGTTGCCATCCATGACATCCAAAAGGCGTTCGCCTCCGGCTTCCTCATCTTCTCTTGGTGGGATATCGTGAAGGTCTCCGCTGCCGCCGCCATCTACACGGAACTCTCCAAACGGTACAGCAAGCTTCCTGCCTGACACGAACCGTCAGAATAAATCATCGAACGGATCCTCCCTTGCGGAGGATCCGCTGTTTTAAACCGTGACAGTGAGTGTGAACGGAAGGGGGGCGTCAGGCGCCGTGGTAGTTCAGGAATTCGTCCCACCGCCGGTGCAGCTCTGCGGTGGCGAGCACATCCCCGTAACAGTATGTTGCGATGTCACGATACCGCTTCTGTTCCATCAGCGCGCGCATATCCAGACCGGAGATGCCGTTCGCTTTGGGACTCGGGATGCCGAAGGACTTGCAGTAGAAATCGAGACTGAAGCGACGCGTCACCTGATAGAAAGTGAGTTGGTCCAGCAGGTCGCAGTGTGTGGAGGGATCGTATCGGTACGGCATCAGGTTCCGTGTGGTCGGCACACCGAGAGCGGCGGACCGGAGCATGAGGAACGGACAGTCGAATCCGCGGCCGTTGAAGGTGATGAATTGTTCGTAATGCTGAACGGCGTCCCAAAATTGTGCGAGGATCTCGCGTTCGGTGCCGGAGCTGAAGAGGCACTGCCGGTCGTCGGACTGGAATTCGTCCGCCTGTTCGGACTGGAAGAAGACCCGTCCCTTACCGGTATCCGGATTGTGCAGTGCGATGCAAAGCACCTGGGCGGTGAAGGGGTGGAGGTTCAGGTTCTTGCGGACATCGTCCACCTTCTCGGGGGAGTCAGCGAAGCGGAGCAGGTAGGTCTGCGTCTCCGCATCGAACGATTCCAGCGGGAATCCAAGCGATTCGATATCGAAGACGACCCTGCTCATGCCTGCGTGATCTTGTAGCGTTTCAGTCCCCAGTTGGTCTCTTTGGCAGTGACGAGGATGACGGTGTAGATCGGCACGGCGAGCACCATGCCCATCACGCCGAGCGTCTCGTTGCCGATGAGGATCACCAGGAACATAGCGAGGGGATTGATGTCCATGATCTTGCTGAACACGGAGGGCTGGATGAACATCTGGTCGATCTGCTGTACGGCAACGGTGGCGATCGCCACGGGGATGAGCATGCGCAGGTCGCCGAACTGCACGATGGTGATCAGCAGGACCGGGATGGCGCCGATGAACGGGCCGGCGAACGGGATCACATTGGTGAATCCGCCGATCAGGCCGAGCACCGTGGCATAGTTGATGCCGAGCGAGAAGTAGATGATGGTGTAGATGATGCCGACGATCACCGATTCGATGACGGTGCCGCGGATGTACTTGCTCAGCTGGTCCTCGATCTTATAGAGGATGTTCAGGGACATCTCGAAGTATTTGTTCGGCATGTTCCGGATGAAGGACTTCTGCATTTTATAATAGTCGCTCAGCATGAAGAAGGTGATGAAGGGGACGATCGCCAGTGTTGCGACCGTACCGAGCAGTCCGGCAAGTGCCTCACCGGCCACATTGCCGAAGGTGACCAGGCTGCTGTTAAGCTGTTCGCGGATCGCCTCCGATTTCAGGAACGGGACGGTAGCGGAGACCTGGACGCTGAGGTCGTTCAGCATCACCGTGAGCCGCTCCTTGCTGAACGCGGCGGTGATCTGTCCGACCTGCGAGGAGATCACCGGGAAGAGCATCATGATGCCGACCACCGCCACGCTGCCGAGTGCGATGAAGACGAGCATCACCGCCAGCCAGCGGACGACCCCGAGGTTCTCGATGGTGTCGACCAGCGGCCGGAGGATGAATGTGAGGGTGAAGGAGATGACGAGGATCAGGAAGAGGTCCTCGAACGTGGAGAGGATGAAGATCGGCAAAGCGATGGCCATCGTGACGAGGAAGACCTTCCACTGACGGCTGCGGAAAAAACTCTTTTCTTCTTTCATGATCCTACCAGTTGTGTCGTGATGTTCATGGCGAGCGACGGTTCATAGCCGCGACGCAGGAGGTGTTCGTAGATCCGTTTCTTCTGCTGGAGCGGCGGCTGCGTCCGGATCCGTTTCAGTTTCCGTTCCGCTTCCTTCAGCGCCAGCGCCCGCTCGGTCTCTCCGTTGAAGGTATCCTGCAGTACCGATTCCACGACCTCGCGGTCGATCCCTTTCCGGTACAACAGCTGCTTCATCGATTGACGGCCGATGGGGCGGAGGAGCATCCGGTCCCGGCAGACCATCCGGGCGAATCCGGCATCGTCCAGCAATTTGTTCTCCGTCAGGAATGCAACGGCCGATGCGATCTGCGTGCCGTCGTACCCTTTCTTGCGGAGATGGTCGGTGACCTCCTTCGTGGAACGGGGACGGAAGGAGCGGAAGCGCAGGGCGACCTGTTTCACGGTGGCATCCGCTTCCGCCTGTTCGATCCGTTTCCTCTCCTCCGGCGTCAGTTCTTGTCCGGTGTGGAGCAGGAACCGCGCATAGACCTCCTCGCTGACGCTGAAGGCATAGAGGTCATCCACGAAGACCGAACAGCGCGTCTTGTTCCTTTTTTGCCGCTCGATCTTCGTGATGATCATAGGTCATTCACCGGCAGGACAGCTGGACCGTCCCGCCGGCTCCCGATTACTTCGCTTTCTTCGTTTCTTTCGCCGGTTTCTCCTCTGCCTCTGCCTTCACCGGAGCCTCGCCCGAGATGCCGAGCTTCACGCGGACCTCGGAATCGATCTGCTTCGCCAGCGCATCGTTGCCGGTGAGGAATGCCTTCACGGAGTCGCGGCCCTGACCGATCCGTTCCTCCTTGTAGGAGAACCACGAACCGCTCTTGTTGATGATGTTGTGTTCGACGGCAACGTCGATCAGGTCGCCGAGTTTCGAGATCCCTTCATTGTAGAGGATGTCGAACTGCACCTCCTTGAACGGGGGAGCGACCTTGTTCTTCACCACCTTCACCTTGGTCCGGTTGCCGATGATGTTCTGGCCATCCTTGATCGCTTCGATACGGCGGACGTCCATACGGACAGAGGCGTAGAACTTCAGCGCGTTACCTCCCGTGGTAGTCTCCGGATTGCCGAACATGATGCCGATCTTCATGCGGAGCTGGTTGGTGAAGATGACGATGGTCTTGGATTTGGAGATGGCTGAGGTGAGTTTCCGCAGCGCCTGGGACATGAGGCGGGCATGGACACCCATGGTCGGGTCGCCCATCTCGCCCTCGATCTCCGCACGCGGGGTCAGCGCTGCCACGGAGTCGACGACCACCACATCCAGCGCACCGCTGCGCACGAGGGTCTCGACGATCTCCAGTGCCTGTTCGCCGTACTCCGGCTGGGAGAGGAGGAGGCCGGCGGTATCGACGCCGAGTTTCCGGGCATAGCCGGTATCCAGCGCATGTTCCGCATCGATGAACGCGCAGATGCCGCCCTGCTTCTGTGCCTCTGCGATGATGTGAAGACAAATGGTGGTCTTACCGGACGATTCCGGTCCGTAGATCTCGATGACACGTCCCCGCGGCACACCGCCGATACCGAGCGCGGTATCGAGGGAGATGGAACCGGTGGAGATCGCATCGATCTTCATGATCGGCCCGTCGGTGAGCTTCATGATGGAGCCCTTCCCGTGCTGCTTCTCGATCTGTTCGATGGCAACCTTCAGTGCCTGTACTTTTGCTTCTTTGTCCTCAGCCATGGCGTTCTGTCCTTATAGTATTAGAGAAATGTAGATTATATCGTGACACAATGAAGTTAAATACCGTCCGGAAATCAAGCCGGTTCTCTTGTCCGATGGGGAAATGCCTTGCTTTTTCAGTTCACAAAAGTAATGTAAATATTTACACCATAAATTAAAAGGGGAATTTGAAGAAAAATCGTCCGGAGAGTGAAAATGATGGAAACAGGCCTGTTTTTGCCTATTTATTAATATCGGAGAGGTCAACGTCAGGGGATAAAAAAGCACCGGAATGTCCCGGTGCTTTCTCAACGTCCGTTATAATATTTCGGTCAGTTCATCTTCAGGAGTTTCCGCCGGAGCAGCTCGAGCGCCGCCTGCGTCGCCCGGTCCTTGAACCGCTTGCGGTTGTCACCGAAGTTGAACTTCATCGCGAAGGAGGAATCCGCATCGGCATATCCGATGAAGCAGAGTCCCACCGGTTTCTCGGGTGTTCCGCCGGACGGTCCTGCGATGCCGGTCACCGAGAGTGCGACATCGGTTCCCAGTGCGGTCCGTGCCCCGATTGCCATCGCTTCGGCGGTCTCTTTGCTCACGGCACCATGCTGCTCTAAGACAGAGGCGGGGACGCCGAGTTCCTTCATCTTCACATCGTTGTGGTAGGCGATGAAACCGCCGAGGAAGTATGCGGAGCTGCCCGGCACATTCGTGATGCGGTTCGCGAGCAGTCCGCCGGTGCACGATTCTGCGACCGAGAGCGTCGCTTTGCGCTGTGTCAGCAGCAGACCGATCACATCCTCCAGTTCCTTCTCATCGTCGGAATAGATGTATCGTTCCGTCCGTGCGCGCAGTGCCGCCTCGGCGGCCTCCAGTTTCTGCTGGGCCGATGCCGCGGACGGGTCCTTCACCGTCAGCCGGAGTTTCGTCCCCATCGGATTGGGAAGGAATGCGAGTGTGATGGAACCGTCCGTACCGATGATCTGCTCGACCGGTCCGATCTCGTTGGCGAGCATCGATTCGCCGATGCCGGTCGTCTTGAGTGTGCGGTGGCGGACGACCATGCCGTTGTTCCGCTGCTCCAGGAAGGGGAGGATCCAGTGGTCGACCATCTCCTTCATCTCGTACGGCACACCCGGCATCACAAAGAAATAGCGGCCGTCCTTCTCGAAGAGCATTCCCGGCGCGGTGCCGACGGGATTCGGGATGACGGTGCAGGTCCGCGGCACGAGTGCCTGATCGATATTGGACTGGAGCATGGCGATATTCCGCCGCGTCGCCAGGACTTTGATATGCTCGAGGGTCGGTTCATGCATCACCAGATCGGTCCCGAAGAATTCGCAGACCATCCGTTTGGTGATATCGTCGTGGGTGGGGCCGAGACCGCCGGTCACGCAAACGACCTCTGCCGTGCGGAGTCCTTCCTCGAAGGCAGCGAGGACATCGGCCGCATTGTCGCCGACGGTGAGCATCCTGCGGCAGTCGACGCCGACGGTGTTGAGCCGTTCGGCGATGTACGCCTGATTGGTGTTGATGATCTGGCCGATGAGCAGTTCATCGCCGATCGTGATGATCACAGCGGTCATAGGTCAGAAGAGGTTGACGCGAAGGGCGATCTGGATGATGATGTTGGTGTATATCCCGGAGATGACATCGTCCAGCATGATGTTCCAGCCGCCGGGACGCTTGTCGTACTCGCCGGCGGGATACGGCTTGAGGATGTCCAGCACGCGGAAG
>JABWAK010000018.1 GCA_013361065.1 Bacteroidota bacterium | reverse complement strand
CGGTGCAGCGGCGGCGGCCGCCGATGCGGCCGGGGAATCGACGCCTGTCGGCGGTCGCGTCGCGTCGTCGTGACCGGCGGCGCGCGACGCGTCCGCCAATTGCTCGTGGGGGGCGTTGCGTTCGACTGAGGTCGGAACGACGGGCAGGCCGGTCTCTCGCGGCTCGGCGTGCACCATCATGCGGTCGCTGATCAGCGACGTGTCGTCTTCTTCCGCTTGAGCGGCGGGCGGCGTCGGCTGGGGCGTCTGCGTGCCGACGGTGCGCGGCGCGGGCAGATTGCGCGTGACGTTGAGGCGACCGGCGCCGTTCGACGACGGATCGCCCTGCGCGCCGGCGGCCAGCGGCTCGTTGGGTTTGACGGACTCCGAAGCGCCGAACATCGCGGGCTGGTTCCGCTGGTTCGACGAGGCGGGTCCGAACATCACGACGGCGAAAAGAACGATGAAGACAAACCCGATGAAAAGTCCCAGCCTGCTCTCAGTAGACACCCGAAACCTCCCTGTCGTCGGAACGAGTCAACATACGGCGCTGAATGTTATCCGGTCGTCGCGCGAATGCACGCGCTTTTCAAGTATCAGATTCAATTTCGCGAACGTCACTTGCGGGTCCGCCGCGCGGCGCCGCCTGATGCATGCCCGTACCGCGGTTCCGCGCTATGCGCGATGAGTCCCGATACGTCCGCACATCCACCATGATCGCGAGGCGGCCGGCGGTCAACGCGTTTCGGCCGACACTTCTGAAAGCGGGACGTCCGTCCGCTCCGCCACACGCAACTTGGCCGAGCGCGACCGCGGATTTGCGGACGCCTCCTCGTCGTCGGCCGTCACCGGCGAACGCGTCAACAGCCGGTAAACGCCCAGCCTGGCGTTTCGCCGGAAGCTCTCTTTCACGCGGCGGTCCTCGCCGCTGTGAAAGCTGATGATCGCGATGCGTCCGCCGGGCCGCAGGGCCGCCGGCGCCGCGGCCAGCAGTTCGTCCAGGGCTTCGCCCTCGCGATTGACCGCCGCCCGGAGCGCGAGAAAGGTGCGAGTGGCCGGGTGCAGCCGGCCTCGCCGTCCGCCGACGGCACGCGTCACGATCGCCGCCAGTTGGGACGTGGTCGTGATGCGCGCGTCGCGCCGCGCGCGGCAGATGAGCTTCGAGATTCTTCGGCTGAACGGTTCCTGACTCTCGAAGTAAAGTAGATCGGCGAGCTGCTTTTCGCCCAGCCGGTTGACCAGGTCGGCCGCGGTTGTTCGCAGCGTCCGATCCAGGCGCATGTCGAGCGGGCCGTCCAGCTCGAAACTGAGGCCGCGGCCGGGGTCGGCGACCTGATTGCTGCTGAAGCCCAGGTCCGCGAGGATTGCGTCCGCCGGTTCGATGCCGTGCCGCGACAGGATGTCGCCGAGGTCGCGAAAGTTGCCACATACGGCGTCGACGCGGTCGCGATAAGCGTCCAGGTTACTGATGGCCGCGGCCAGGTTTTCTTCGTCGACATCGAGGGCCAGCAGGCGTACTACGGCGGGCGCCCGCTCGAACAAGGCGCGGGCGTGGCCGCCCAGGCCGATCGTGCAGTCGATCCAGCGGCGTTCGATGACCGGCGTCAGCCAGGTCTCGACGTCGCGGACCAGCACGGGCCAATGACCGCCGGTCGGCTGGTTCACGGGAGCGCCCCCGGGGGGCAAGAAAAGCCCGACCTGTCCACCCTCCGTGACGGAACAGGTCGGCCCAACACAAGGGTTGGAATCACCAATCGACAAGCGCGAATCGTATGAAGACGATGCTTAGCGGCCTCTCCGAGGCCGATCGGGTTCCACCCTGCGGCTGCTCCGGGACCTCCGCCCGAATCGCACTGTGTCGAACGATCGAGAGTACTTCCGCCCGCCGGCCGGGATGGGAGCCGGGGAGGCCCGCGCGAACGAACCTCCCCGGAATCCCGGACTCAAACACGTCCTCATCACGCATGCCCAAACGCAACGCGTGATCAGGTTTCTACCGGGCCGTTGCCGCCGCCGGCTTCGCGCCCGGGTTGCCGCCATCTGGATTTCGCCGCCTGTCGAGCCTTGCGCACGGTGTCCGGGTAATCACGCCATTTTTCGTCGCTCTGCGTGGCGAACGCCTCGCGGTCGTGGATCGTCAAGTGATCTCGCGAACCGGCGATCGTCACTTCCCGTCCCAAGTTCGCGCGACGAACGTGACCGGCCGGAAGGACGATTCGACCGGCCGAATCGACTTCGGCGCGCTCGGCGAAGGCCATCAGCGTGTCCTCAAACTCCTGCACTTCTTCCGGCGCGAACCAGCCGCCTTCGATGGCGCGAGACATTTCCTTGAAGCAGCTCGCCGGGTATAGTCGTAACGAGCGAGCGGCGTTTCCCGGTACGACGAACCAGAGGTTGCCCTCGGGAGCGTCCTTCAGTTGGTTTCGATGCACGGCCGGAATGCTGACCCGGTTCTTGTCGTCGATCGTGTGCTCAGAGGTTCCGGTAAAGAACATGACATCCGGCGATCATGGATAGCTTCAGTGCTTTCTGCCACGCCTTGGCTCTGTATGGGAAAGCATACCACTTTATGACACAAGGTGCAAGACTGAATCCGCCGAAAATATGCGAATATTTTTCGGCAATCTCGCGCTGAATTCACAAGCTTTTGTCAAATGGAAAGCTAGCGTCGGATTGGACGCACAAGAATTTTCTTAGCGACGCGAATCGCGCAGAACTCGCTGATACACCCTATCCAGCATGGCCAGAACCGAATCGGGCGACTCGCATTGCTCGACGTGGGAACGGGCGACAGACGCATACCGCCGGCGGAGCGCGGGATTTGCGCATGCTGCTTCCAAGGATGTAACGAATCCGGCAATATCGGTGGGCGACACCAGCCAGCCGGATCGTCCCGGCTCAATCAAATCGACGCAACCTCCGACGGCAGATGAAATAACGGCGCATCCGGCGGCCATCGCTTCAAGGACTATATTTGGATTTCCTTCGGTACCGGAGGTCAACAGTAACGCGTCGGCGGCTTTCAGCCAGGCGATGACCTGATCGGTCCAACCGATCATTCGGACCCGATTGACCGCGTGATCCGGTGCGCCGCCGCCCGCTTCCAACAGCAGTCCCCGGCCGCGCAACGCCATCTCAAGCGGTCCTCGAGTGGGACCGTCTCCCACCAGTACCCCGCACAGGTTCATTTGGCTGCGTACCCGAACGAAGACTTCGATCCATGTATCCAGGCGCTTGATCGGATCCATCCGACCGCACCAGATGACGAGCGGCACGTGATCCGGCAGGTTCCAGGCTTTCCGGTCGATCGGGGGCGTGGCGTCGACGTGCGCCAGGTCAATGCCGCTGGGAACGACGACGACGCGGTTGACCGGGAAATGAAGGTCGTTCACGACGTGTCGTGCGACGGCGTGAGAGTTAACGACGTGCAGTTGGGACATTCTGCCCGTCAATGTCTCGACGCGGCGGTGCCAGATGCGCTCGATTTCGACGGTGGCCGTGCCGGTGATGACCGGCCGTCCCAGCGCTCGGCCGACCAGGCGGGCGGCGACGTTGGCGTGAAACAGGAAGGCGTGGACGAGGTCCGGTCGTCTTCGCATGATCTGTACGGTCAGGCGCGGGAAGACACGCAGATCGAAGGGACCTGCAGCGTCGCAGTGGAAGTTCTCGATGCCGCATCGATCAAGCTCGTCGTTCAACGGGCCGCGCGGCGCCAGGCAGCCGACGATGGGCGTCACACCGATGCGAGGCAGCCACGATGCCCAACGAACGACGCGCATTGGCGTGCCGCCGCGTTGCAGGTCCGTCACCAGCAGCATTGCGCGGGTCACGCGGCGGATTTCCGTGCGGTTCGCCGTCGATCGACGGCCGGGGCGATCCAGAGTCCGATGACGCACAGGGCGGCGGCAGCCCCGCCGCCCTGAAGGGCGCGCCACGCACGAAGCGTGAACGGCGGTCCGTCGATGTACGTGGGCGAACACGCGACGGAAGCGAACATCGCGCGGTCCGGCCGTCCGCCCTCGGCGATGCGCCGGTCGATGGCGGCTATTTCGCCGGCGATGCGCTGCGATTCTTCGCGACGCAGGCGCAATTCCTCTCTCTGGGCGTCGAGCCGCTTGATGCGGCTCATGAGGTCGTTGACTTGTTCCTGCACGACGGACCAGGCGTCGGCGGCTTCTTCGCGGCGGCGAACGGCCAGTTCCAGCGCATTGCGAGCGGCGGCCAGTCGGGCGCCGCGCGTGGCCCGCCATTCGGCGCGCATTTCGTCGGCGACGATGAGGGCGATGTCGGCGGTTCGATCGGTCACGCGGGCGGACAGCGTGCGAATAGTCGACGCCAGCGAATCGAGTGCGGCGTTGACGGCGCCATCCGCGTTTGCCGCGGCCTGGGCGACTTCGCGCCAGCTTGTGTGCAGCGGGTTGATCACCTGATTGAGGGCGGCTTGCAGAACCATGCGGCGCGTCAGGTCTTCGACGCCGCCGCCGGCGATGGCCTCGCATTCGCCTTGAAGGGCGGCAAGCCGTTCGGCGGCGGCGGACGAGGCAGCGCCGAGCAACTGCACGAGGCGCTGTTGCTGTCGAATCAGTGTCGCGGCACGGTCGGGGCCGCGCGCGGCGGACACGCTCGCCCAGGCCGCCTGCCAGTCGGATGCGAATCGCTCGACCGATGCGCAATGAGCCGCCAGCGTTCGGCGGATGCGGTCGAGGCGCGCCGCGGCGTCGGACTCGTCGGCTTTGCGAAGCAGCTCTTCGGTCTTGCGGTCGGCCGTTTCGATGCGCGCGACGTGGTTGGCGGCCAGCGGCGCCACGCGCGCGACGACGCGATCGAGTTCCGCGGCGGCCTGATCGGTCTCGTGGGCGAGCTGCTCGATATCGGTCTGAAGCAAGCCGTCGGCTTGGCGCGCCGCTTCGAGGCGGGCCGCATCCATGACGCGCACGGCGTCCTCTTCGGTTTGCAGATTGAGCGATTCCAATTCACGGGCGGCCAGGCGGGCCTCGGCCTGACGGCGGCGGAACAATCCGGCGGCGTCTTCCTGAGTTGCGATCAGGCGGCGCAACTCAGCGTCCGATGCGTCGGCATCGAGTTCAGCCTGTGCCTCTCGGACGGCCTTGTCCAGCTTTTCGGCCGCGGAGGCCAGTTCGTCGCGACGCGCGCGCATGGCGTCCAGTTCTTCGGGGGACGGTCCGCGGGCCAGTTCCGTGCATCGGACCAGGAAGGCCTCGGCCCAGGCCGTGGCCAGCCGGCCGGCGGCGTCGGTTTCCGACGATTCGACCGGCACGATCAGGCGCAGCGTGCGGTCGTTGCGATCGACTTCGGATTTCACCTCGCCCGCCGCGACGCGCGAGAACAATGCGCCGGCCGTCGTGCCGATGCGGTGCTCTCCGCCGTCCCGCTCGAACGTGCAGTGGAACGGATCGCTGCGCACATGAACGCTTCGACCGGTTCCATCGTGGTGCTGGACCGTCAGCCGGGCCGAACAATCTCTGCACAGTACCATGCATTCCTGCGCGGAACGGGACGGGGCATCCTCGTTTCCGATCCAGCCGGTGATGATGAGACGCTGAGCGCAGTGGGCCGGCTGACCGGTATCCCGTCCTCATCGTTAGGATTCGATCTGCAGAACGCAACAATGCTGCTCTCGTTCGGTGCTCCGATGTTCGATGGTTGGGGTAACCCGGGAACGATGAATGCTTTGCATTCGGCCAGAACGTTCACGGTCACACAGATCGATCCCCGCTATTCTCGCACCGCCCGGCAGTCCGATCAGTGGATCGCTATCGCGCCGGGAACGGAACGGCTGGCAGCACTGAGCCTCGCGTCCATCCTGCTGGAGGAGCGTACGATCCGGGAACGGATGCGCACGAGTATCAAAGACCATGAACAGTTCACAGCACTGACGCGGGATTTCACACCGGAGATGACCGCCGGCACGACCGGCATCACCCCCGAAACACTTCGCACGCTGGCTCAGCAGCTGACGAGAGCAGCGGCGCCGATCGTCCTGTGCGGCGCGGATCCCGGCGGTGGACCGATGGATGCTGAGACGGAGAAAGTGATCGCCGTGCTGAACATCCTGCTAGGAAGCGTCGGCCGTCGCGGTGGGATCATGGTGCGGGAATATCTCCCCGGAATGGAATCAGTCGAACATACACGGCTGCAGGAGATACCGGACGGGTCCGTCGGAACCTTGTTCATCGACGGAGCAGACTCCGGTTATGCAATTCCCTGGATTCTCATCCGGAAGAAACTCAGCACTGATGCATCACTCGTCGTCTCCTTCTCTTCCGTGCTCGATCCTCTCACAGCAGAGGCGGATATCCTCATCCCAGCACCTGCACCGTTTGAAGTACTCCGCGATGTGCACGTGACATCCCATTCTGCAGTTCCGTCCTTTGCGCTCTCTGTTCCGATCCTTCCGCTCAATGAGAATGCCGTGGAGACACAGACGGTCCTGCGTATGCTTGCCGAGAAGACCGGAAATGGAACTGAGATCCCGGAGAATGAAGCTTCACTGAAAGCAGCGGTGCAGCGGATCCATGACTCGAAACGCGGTTCTGTCCAATCCCCGGCAGATGGTGCTGTCACACCGGTGAAGGAATTCTCATCCTCCGACGATCTCTGGAATGCGCTGGCGTCCGGCGGTCTCTGGACCGGCGAGGAGAAGAAACAGAACCGTCTGCATCCGGTCACGGTCGCCGCTGTTCGTCCTGACAAGCAACAGCAGCACGACGGACTGGTGATGATCGCCTCCGGATATCATGGAGCCCTTCATGCCGCGCAGCTCTCGCCGGTGATGAGCAAGATGTTCCAGGAGACCGACCTTCGTCCGGTGAACAACACGATACTGCTCTCCCCGGTCACAGCTCAACAGGTGGGGATCCAGCACGACGGCCAGGCAGTGATCACGACAACGGCCGGTACTCAACAGGTGCGGACGAAGATCAGTCCTGCCGTCCGTCCCGGTGTGCTGGAAGCGTCCATCGGACCTTCCCCCAATGGGACGGAAACTCCCGGGCATCCTTCCGCCCCTTCCCTTCTCCGCCTGTTCCCCGTCTCCGCTGACGGGTACTGGAGAACGACCACGGTGACACTACAAAAGGTATGATGCATGGAAACGAACGAACGCAAACAGTATAGATTCGGGATGGTGATCGATCTGGACAAATGCAGCGGCTGCGGTGCCTGTACGGTCGCGTGCGCAGTGGAGAACAATGTCGCCCCGGCTGTTCCGTCCACCACCACCCGCAACGGACTCACCTGGATGAACGTGACCGCCGTGCACTCCGGAGCAGCGTATCCGGACTGCGAGACGGTCTTCGTCCCGATGTCATGTCAGCAGTGCGAAAATGAAACGCCGTGTCTCACCGTCTGTCCGCAGAATGCAGTGGACATCGATCCGGTCACCGGCATCGTCGGGCAGGTCCCGCAACGGTGCCTGGGATGCCGGTACTGCATGACCGCCTGTCCGTACCATGCCCGGTACTTCAACTGGCGCGATCCGGAATGGACCGACGGCATGACACAGCAGCTCAATCCTGATGTCGCTCCGCGGATGCGCGGTGTAGTAGAGAAATGCAACTTCTGTCATGCACGTCTGCATGCGGCACGGCAGAAGGCAGCGGCGAATGGCAGCCGGGAGATCGATCCGGCGGATTACGTTCCGGCCTGTGTCGAATCCTGTCCTGCGTCCGCCATCACCTTCGGTGACCTGAACAATCCTTCCTCTCCGGTCGCCATCCTAGCGGCGGACAAGAACTCGTTCCGGTTCCTGGCACGTCTCGGCACGGAACCGAAAGTGCATTATCATTCCAGCAAACAATGGGTCCGGGAGATGGCAGAACGGTCCAAGACCCGTACGCAACAGGAGGCCTTCCATGGATAATCTGCTCATCCCCCGCGGCGTACGGCGGACATCGTTCGGCTCGTTCCTGCTCTGGCTCCTTCCGTGGTTCGCGATGCTCTCCGTCGGACTGTACGCGATCTATCTCTGTCTGGCCGAAGGACTGTTCCACACGAACATGGATAACCGGTTCGCGTTCGGCATCTGGATCTTCCTGGATCTGACGGTGATCGCACTCGGCGCCGGCGCGTTCTTCACCGGTTTCCTGCTCTATATCGTTCGGCGGAAGGAACTCGCCGCCGTCATCAACAGTGCGGTCATCATCGGACTGATCTGCTACAGCGGCGCCGTGCTCGTCCTGATGGTCGATGTCGGTCAGCCGCTCCGCGCCTGGTTCACCTTCTGGCATCCCAACACGCACTCCATGCTCACGGAAGTGACCTTCTGCCTCACCTGCTATCTCGTCGTGCTGCTGATCGAGTACCTGCCGATCGTCATCAAGAACCGGCAGCTCCGGCAGATCCCGAAGTTCCTCGTCTTCGAGTTCGAGCTGCATAAACTGATGCCGGTGTTCGCCGGGATCGGCACGTTCCTCTCGTTCTTCCATCAGGGATCGCTCGGCGGTCTGTTCGGTGTGCTGCGGGGTCGTCCCTTCGCATTCCGTGAAGAGCTCGGCATCTGGCCCTCCACGTTCTTTCTCTTTGTCATCTCTGCGGCGGCGGCAGGACCGAGTTTCATCATGCTCACCACACGGCTGGTAGAGAAGATCACCCGGAAGCGCCTCGTCCGCGAGAATGTCTATCAGCTGCTCGGGAAGGTCTCCGGACTGATGCTGGTCGCCTATGTTCTTCTGAAATCTATCGATACGCTCATCTGGATCAACAGCACGTCGCCCGGAACGGGATTCCCGGCATTCGAATATTATGCCACGCAGTCGTTCGGCACCTGGATCCTCTTCACGGAGATCGTCCTGTTCGGACTGCTGCCGGCACTGGTGCTGCTCAGCAGCAGACTCCGGTCCGACCGACGGCTGCTCTTCGGCGCCGCATTCATGGTCTGCTGCGGCATCATGCTCAACCGGTTCGTGATGACGATCCAGACGCTTGCACTGCCGACACTGCCGTTCGATGCGTTCCTCACCTATCTGCCCAGCTGGCAGGAAGTGGCCGCATTCGCTTTCGTCATCGCGTACGGGGTGATCCTCTATTCCGTCACTTACCGGTATGCGGTCGTCTTCCCGCAGGAACGTGAACTGAACCTCGCCGCCGGACCGGAGAGTGTTCCGGCGAAACAATCACTGCTCAGCAGGCTGCGTCCCCGCTTCGCCGTGCAGCTTATACAGAAATTTGTCTCATTATTCTGAATCACTGAAAGAACGGAGATCGTATGCTTCCCTTCGTCTATGAATTCCATTGGACACCGTTCCATGTCACCTTCCTTCTGGTCTTCTTCACACTCTTCAGCATGGTGGCGGCAACGCTGGTGCTCGCGCTGCGGCGCACGGCGGCAAAGGATACACCCGAGCAGATCGAACATGTGCGGTGGCATACCGATTTCGAGGACCTGCCGGCGGCATTGAAAGCGTGCCGTCACGAACTGCGGGGGGATGTGAAACACCGCACCTGCCCGAACGGATTCGACTGCCGCACCTGCACTGTGCACGCACAGATCAACGCCCGTGTCCGGCACAGACCCGGCATGCAGGGCTTCCAGGTCTACGGCTTCTCAATGTCTCCGTACCGGCTCTATCACCGCGGCCACACATGGGTGCAGCAGGAGAAGGACGGCACGTACACCGTCGGTATCGACGACTTCGGGAAGAGGATCCTCGGTACGGTACGCAGCGTTGAGCTTCCGCCGGTCGGCAGCAGGCTTTATGTGAACGGCAGCGGGATGCTCGTGCGGAGCGACGATGCAGCGGTCCGCGTCCTGTCACCTCTTGATGGTGAAGTGGTGGCGCACGGAACAGAAGAGGATGACTGGCTGCTGAAAGTGCGGGCGGAACAGGATGAGACGGCGACCACACATCTTCTGACGGCGGATGAAGTGCCGAACTGGATCCTGCGCGAAATGGAACGGCTACAGGCCTCCTTCGCCACCGCCGGCGTCGGCGTGACACTCGCGGACGGCGGAGAACTGGCGCCGAACTTCCACCGTCACTTCCCGAAGGCGGACTGGGACGGCGTGCTCGGTCAGATGTTCCTGCAGGCATGACCATCAGGAGAGGATGTCCGGTACCGCCGGGCATCCTCTCCATTCCTCCCTTCCACCCTTCCCTGATTCCCATTGCTATTGCTCCAATTGTGCTCTACATTAATGGAGCATTGCACTCTTTTATCCATCAGCCGACCGAGTAACCGTATGCGCGCCGTATCAATGTTGCTTCTCCTGTTCATCATCTCCATTCCTGCCGTTTCTCAGACGTATACGCTCGTCTGGTCGGATGAATTCGACTCCACAGCCGTGAACACCAATGAGTGGGAATATGAGGTGAATGGGAACGGCGGCGGGAACAACGAACTGCAGTATTACACCAGCCGGATGCAGAACAGCTTTCTGAGCGGCGGTGTCTTCAAGATCATGGCGCTGAAGGAATCGTACCTGGGAAAATTGTATACCTCAGCACGGCTGCACACCAAGAAGTCATGGCTCTACGGTAAGATCGAAGCGAGGATGAAACTGCCGTACGGGAAAGGGATCTGGCCGGCCTTCTGGATGCTCGGCGCGAACATCGGCACCGTCGGCTGGCCGGCGTGCGGGGAGATCGACATCATGGAGATGATCGGCGGACCGACGACCTCCACCGGCGGGGACGGACGTGTCTTCGGCACCGCGCATTGGTATCAGAACGGACATGCTCAGTACGGTCTGAGCAAAGCACTCGCTTCCGGCCGGTTAGCGGATGAGTTCCACACCTATTCCATCCTGTGGGACGACAAACAGATCATCTGGTATCTGGACGGCGTGCAGTACTGTGTGATCAACACACAGCCGACCGCACTGAATGCATTCCGTGCACCGCACTTCATCATCCTGAACCTTGCCGTCGGCGGCAACTGGCCCGGTTCACCCGATGCCACGACCACCTTCCCGCAGCTGTTCGAGATCGATTACGTCCGCGTCTATCAGAAGAGCACCACCGGTGTGACCGGTACGGATGCTGTTCCGCACCGCTTTTCGCTGGAACAGAACTATCCTAATCCCTTCAATCCTTCCACGGCGATCCGGTATTCCATCGCAGCGGAGAGTTTCGTTACGCTCACCGTGACCGACCTGCTCGGCCGTACGGTGCAGACACTGGTGAGTGAACGGCAGTCTGCCGGAGCATATGAACGGACGTTCGATGCCTCCGCGCTTCCGAGCGGGATGTATCTCTGCCGGCTGACGGCGAATGGTTCCACAGAGGTGATGAAGATGCAGCTGCTCAAATGAGCGGCTGCGGACGGCGGGTCGTCAACGATGCGAAGGGTCCTGCTGTTCCCGCAGGACCTCCAGATAGAGTTCTTCCACTTTCTTCCGCGCCCACGGAGTCTTCCGCAGGAACGTCAGGCTCGATTTGACGCTCGGATTCTCATTGAAACATCGGATCCTGATACATTTCCCCAGCTCCTCCCACCCCAGATGTTCCACCAAGTGATTCACGATCGCTTCCAGTGTGATGCCGTGCAGCGGATTGTTCGGCTGTGAGCTCATGCTTTGGTCTGTGGTTTATGGATCCGGATGGTCGTGGTCGCCAGATGCACCTCCCGCAGGAAGAACATCAGTCCGATCACCAGAACGAGCGTGCCGAACGAGAACAGCACGCCGATCACCCAGTGAAGCGGTGCGGAGAACATCACTTCCAGGAAGAGCGTGGTGATGACCAGGCAGACGAGCAGCGCCGCGATGGTGAAGGCGGTGATGGCAACGCTGGTGTAATGACGCCGCTTCTCCAGGATGTGCAGTTCCTCCTCCACTTCCTCCTGCTGCGGCAGCGTCGCTGTGTGTCCCCCCTCCGTCAGGAAGCGTCCTCGGTCGATGATGCGGCTGAGTCGGCCGGTCATCACGCTCAGCATGCCGGCGATGGCGGTGAGCAGAAAGACCGGCGCGAGTGCCAGCTGGATGGCGGTGGCGATATCATTGATGTGCTGCGGCAGCATAGAGACGGATCCTTTCGATGGTCATTTCACCGGCTTCAGCAGCAGGTCGTGGAAATCGAAACTGAAATCGGTCGCCGGGGATACCGCTTTCATCTTTGCATGCTCGATACTGCCGTCCGGATGGAGCGAAAAGGTGACGAACGCATCGGCACGCATCTCCGGATCGCTCCACCGAGCAATGAAGGTGTTATACTGATAATGTTCGAGATATCCGCCCAATGACGGCGTCGGAACGAACTGCATGAAGAGCCGGCCGTTCCTCTGTTCGATGGTGATGTCGCCGTACCAGGCGTCGTTGTACTTCCCTGCATACTTCTCCAGCGGCAGGGACGGCGTGGAAAGCGAATCACGGACGGCGGCGGTCTTCGCATCCGCTGCAGCGTTGATGGAATCGGCCCGCGCTTTCAGCGTCGTATAGGCCGTCAGCCAGTCATGCTGTGCGCCGATGTAATGGTCCAGCACCCGCCAGCCGATGGAATAGAACGACCCGGCGATCTCCTGATTGGTGAAGACCGCCACGCCGACATTCAGTTCCGGGATCATTGCCACATAGGAGAGCATGCCGCTCAGTGCACCGGTATGCCAGACCAGTTTCTTGCCGCGGTAATCCCGCAGATTGAAACCGGCACCATAGCCGATGAAGTTCGCCTGGAGCGGTGCGACCTCTTTCGCGACCTTCGGTACCGGCAGCGGAGTGACGACGGACCAAAGATTCCGCGCAGTTGCGGGAGTGAACAGCGGTGTTCCACCTTTCACCCTGCCGGAATCGAGCTGGCAGATCATCCATTTCGCGATATCCTCTGCATTGGAGTTCACTGTGGCGGCAGGATTGGTCTTGGCGCTGTCCGATGCTGCCACCGGACGGACGACACCGTTGATCTCGGCATGCGGTGTTGCAGCATTCCCCTTCTTCACGGCATCGGCAAAGGTGAGCGTGCTGTTCTTCATGCCGAGCTTGTCATAGATCCGTTTCTGCACGAACTGATCCCACGGCATGCCGCTCACCGCTTCGATCACCTCTCCGGCGATAAGATAGAGGATGTTGTCATACGCATAGGTGCTTCGGAAGCTGGTCGCCAGCGGGACATGCTTGAACCGGCGGACCACATCCTTCTGATCGTACGTGTTGGTCGGCCAGATGAGCAGGTCACCTGCTCCCAGTCCAAGCCCGCTCCTGTGCACCAGCAGATCGATGATGCGCATCTCTTTGGTCACATACGGATCGCTGAGCTGGAACCACGGAAGCACATCCACCACCCGGTCATTCCATTTCAATTTGCCATCATCCACCAGCATACCGAGTGCCGTACCAACGAATGCCTTGGTGTTGGAAGCGATGCTGAAATTCGTCCTGCCGTCGACCTTATCGTTCGTCCCGACGGTCTTCACGCCGTATCCTTTTGCCAGGATCACCTTCCCGTCCTTCACCACCGCCACCGCTGCTCCGGGAACATTGAATGCTTTCAGGACCTTCTCCACATACGCATCGAAATCCTTGGGAAGAGGTTGGGAATGGACAGACACTGTGCAGAACATCAACAGAACGATCAATGCGCGTTTCATATGATTCCTTCTTCTTGAATGAGTGTGCAAATTGAACATCAATATCTGTTTTCTGGTGAAGTTACTTCCATTGGATATCCATCATCGTCCCGGTGATATTGGAAAAGATGACCCTATTCTTCGATAACGGTACCGGAGTGTGCGCGATAACGGATCCGATCTTCATCGTGCGCAGGAGTGCGCCGCTCTTGCCATCCGCAACCACCAGCATACCGTTGTCCGATGCAAAGAAGACGATTCCCTCCTTCTCACGGATCTGTGCGGAATTGATATCATAGCCGATTCCTGCATGGAGGCTCCACACCGCTTCCGGCTGCGCGGACCGGGCGGACAACGCGTAGAGGGAATCATTCATCGTTCTGACATAGACCCGTTCGCCGTCCTCAGAGATGCCGATCGTTTCCCGGACCTGGAACCGGTTTGTCCGCCACACCACCGTTCCGGTCTCAACATCCAGCGCGGTCATGAAGCGGTCCGGAGCGACGATGAAGACCTTCCCGTGAGCGACCACCGGTTCACAGACAGCCGGTGAAAGCAGCGTCCCACGTTTCTCCCCTTTCCATTTCCAGAGCAAAGCACCGGTCCCTTCATCCAGACAATAGAGATGTTCATCCCACGCGCCGATGAGGACCTTTCCGCCGACGATGGTCGGACGCGCCTCGACGAATCCCTGCAGCGAATCGAACGACCAACGGACCGTTCCGCTCTTCAGATCGATGGCGCGGAATACATGGTCACTGGCGCCGGTATAGACCGTCCCGTTATGGATGACCGGTGATGCCACTATTGCCGCACTCGTCCTGAGACTCCACTGACGCTTGGCGTTCTTCAGTGCATACGATGCGATCGTGCTGTCCGATGAGGTGATGATGATGGAGCGGTCGTCCATTGCCGGAGACGAGTAGACCCCGCCGGGGACCTTGAACCGCAGCAATTCCTTACCATCCTTCAACCGGCGAACAACGACACTGCCGTCGGAATATCCTGCCGCGATCTTATCTCCATACACAGCCGGAGCCGACGTCATCGATACCGGTGCGACGTGCTTCCAACGCAGCGTAGCGTTGCCGATATCTATCGCTTCGTGATCGACAGGTGACAACGGAGTGAAACTCCGTTCACCAACAGCAACGGATGCCCACTGCGGTCGCGTCCTCCTTCCCGGTATGCGCGTGGATGCCGTGATGGAATCAGTGCGGACGGTGATGATGTTGTACCCGCCGAATTCTTCCCGTGCACGGAGGTTGGAGCGGCCGACGAAACTCGGCAGTCCGTCGAAATGATCGAACTTATTCGTGTGCCAGTGTCCGTTCAGCAGCAGCTGTGTGTTGAACTTCCGCAAGCGTTCGGTCATCGCCCGCCAATTTGCGATGCCGGAATCGGCCGGATAGTGTGTCACGAAGATCAGCGGCGTCCGTTCCTCGCCGAGCCGTGACGCTGCGGCGACAGAATCGAACCAGCGGAGATCCTCCGGTGCCCAATATGCATCCCCCATCCGCATGCGAGGTCCCTGATGCATACCGATGAACTGATAACCGCCGTGCCGGAACGCGAAATTCTCCGAACCGAAGACCACGGAGAACGACCGTCCGCCCGATGCGGACCATTTCATATCATGATTGCCCGGGACGATATACCATGGGATGGTCAGACTGTCCAGGATCTGCTTCGCCAGCCGCAGCTGCTCGTCCGAACCGTATTCGGTGATGTCGCCGGAGATGACGGCAAATGCAAGAGAATCCATACTATTGATATCCGCCACGGTCCGGCGAAGATCCTCCGCCGCAGTTGCGTTGCCGATGTGCGTATCCGAGATATGGGCGAACGAGAAACCGGTGGTCGGCTGCGCGGAGGAAAGGAAGGTGACAAGGATGAACAGCGGAAGGATTCTCACTGGCATAGGTTCACTCGATGGCCGGACGTTTCATGGATTGGAGACTGCGCTCATCGATCATGGTGCGGTAATTCACCAGCCGGAACCGCGGATCACGGATGACGGAGAGGAACTGCGGCGAGAGAACCGCATCAAGCTCCGACTGACGGTGTTTGCTCATCCCCTTCGGACCGAACACGTTCAGGTCCTCCATCGCGCCCAACTCCGCATCATCCATTCCGACATGGATCACATACAGTTTCGTTCCGCCCGGCTTCAACCGTTTGGTCCTGCTCACCATGGAATCGAGCTTATTCGTAACCGGGACGGCATATCCTGATTCCACGTCCACCTCATCGAAGTAGCGCGATACGGCCAGACCATATTCTGCGGCGAGCCGTTCCACGATGGAGCGGGTTTCCGGTGTCTGCACTGCGGCACCCATATGATAATCAAGATAATCGATTCGCACACCGGACCGGACCGCCCGGTCGATCTGAGCACGAAGTTCGGTCTCGATCTCTGAAAGCGACGGATTGTTGCCGAACAATGCCGCACGGGACGGGAAGAAGAATCCGAGGCTGTCGACCAGTGACGGAACGGCACTGCGGCCTGCCACCGGACCCCATCGGTAGTGCTTCCATTCGGCATTCAATGTCAGATGGACGCCGACCGACACATGCGGCTCTCCTTTCACGATCTCCACTGCCTCCTGATACCACGGACAGGCGAACATGATCGATGCCGAGACCGGGTATCCCGCTTCCACAACCTTTTTAGCCGCAACATTCACACTATGCGACATTCCCCAGTCATCAAACCGGAGCAGTATCGGGATCCGTTCTTTTGTTTGCGCGCCGAGCGTACCGGTCACCGCCATGATCAACAGGAGTGCAGCACGGAAGTCCCGGTTCACTTCAGACCCCGCTTCTTCTTCTCGATGATCACCTGCACATCGACCGGTTCGTTGCAGATGGAGCAGACATACCGGTTCGTCGTTTCATTCAGGTCCGGCTCACGGGTCTGCTTGCAGTTGGGGCATTTCACCATGAGAGGACGTTCTTCGTGTTTTGCCATCGTCGTTCCCTGTTCCTTTTGTGATGCAATGTAACGGTTTTCTGATGCTCCTGCAATCGGAGAAAAGCGCAAATATTCCTCTGAGGCGGGAGGATATTTTCGTATGTTGTTGTTTCAAGGACCCATCATCGAACGACAGGACACATGGCAAAACCGATAGGACAAGTACTGATCGCCGCGCAGGATATCTCCATCCGCTTCGGCGAACAGGTCGTGCTGAAAGACGCATCGCTCAACATCCACCAGGGGGACCGGATCGGTCTGATCGGAACGAACGGTTCCGGCAAGTCGACGCTCATCAAGATCGTGGCCGGACTCATCCCGCCCGACAGCGGCACCATCTCCCGCAAACGCGAACTCATCACCGGCTACCTCTCGCAGGATTTCACGCTGGATGAATCGAAGAACGTGTTCGAGAATATCATGGACGGTGCGCATGATGTGATCGACATCCTGCGCGAGTACGAATCACTCCCCTATGATTCCGAACGCCGACACGTGCTGGAAGAGCATATCCACTTGCTGGATGGGTGGAACCTGGAGAACCGCGTGGAAGCAGCGATGCACTCGCTCAACGTTCCGGCAAAGGACCGGGACATCACCACCCTCTCCGGCGGCGAAAAGCGCCGCGTGGCACTCTGCCGTGCCATCATCTCCCGACCCGATCTGCTCATCCTGGACGAACCGACGAACCATCTGGACACCCAGTCGATCGAATGGATGGAGGAATTCCTGGACGATTATGACGGTGCCTGTCTGTTCGTCACCCACGACCGGTATTTCCTCGATTCCATCGCCAACCGCATCGTGGAACTCTCCAACGGACTCTGCTACCCGCACACCGGCAACTACACCGATTTCCTCATCAACAAAGCGGAACGGCAGGAACAGCTCGCCGCCGAGGAGAAGAAGCGGAACAACTTCCTCCGCCGCGAACTGGAATGGGTCCGCCGTGGGCCGAAAGCACGGACGACCAAATCGAAGAGCCGGCTGAAGAACTATTTCGAGATCGCGGACAAGGAAGGACTGCAGGTCGAGCGCGAGGTCTCCCTCCTGCTCCCGCCGCCGGGCGGTCTCGGCAACACCATCCTCAATCTGAAGCATGTCGGCATGGAACTGGGAGGACGGAAACTCTTCTCTCACATCGACCTGCTGTTCGACAAGAAGCGGAAACTCGGCATCGTTGGACGGAACGGATTGGGGAAGACGACGCTGCTGAAGCTGATCCTCCAGGAGATGCCGCCGACCGAAGGGAGCATCGAGATCGGCGAGCGGACGGTCATCAATTATATCGACCAGTCACGCATCGCCCTGAACGACGAGAACACGGTCGTGAAGGAGATCGGCGAAGGGAATGATTGGATCATGTTCGGCGAACAGCGTCTCACGGTCTGGTCCTATCTGCGCCGGTTCCTCTTCGCGGACGACCGGATCAACACGAAGGTGGAGAAACTCTCCGGCGGCGAGCGGAGCCGGCTGCTGCTAGCGAAGATCCTCAAGAATGGCGGCAACTTCCTCATCCTGGACGAACCGACGAACGATCTCGACCTGCCGACACTCCGCGTGCTGGAGGAAGCGCTTGTCGATTTCGAAGGATGCGTCATCGCCGTGAGCCATGACCGGTATTTCCTGAACCGTGTCTGTAACGGCATCCTGGCATTCGAAGGGAACGGACAGGTCCACTTCAGCGAAGGGAACTACGACTACTATCTGGAGAAACGCGCAGCACGGCTGGCAGCACAGGTCGAGAGCGAGAAACAGAAGAAAGCAGAAGCGGCAGCGAAACCGGCACCGAAGAAACTGAAATGGAAGGAAGAGAAGGAACTCGAGACGATCGAACAGGATATCCTGAATGCGGAAGATGAGGTCCACAAACTCGAATCGCTCTTCGCCTCATCCGATTTCTACGAGAAGCACGGCAATGAGATCGACCGGCTCACAGCAGAACTGAATGCTGGAAAGACAAAAGTAGAACAGCTCTACGCGCGATGGAATGAGCTGGAGAGGATGAAGAACGGAGAGTGAGTAGGAAGGATGATGGAGGTGTTAGGTACTAGGTAGTGGAAGATGAATAACAATTATCAATGAACAATGATCAATGGAACAATTGTCAGAGAGGAAATATTCAATTCCCTATCAACAGAAGCTGTCGAATACTGTGTAGTAGTCAAGACATCATCTGACATTTTTTAATTTAAGCCGCCGTGGTAATGTCAGTTTGATGTTGTTCGCTTAACATCTTGTTCTTTGCCATATCCAGAGTATCGTTGAACGTCTGCATCGGTGTTCTGCCGCAACACATCTTTCCAGAGTGAGGCCGTTCATTGTTGTAATGCATAATCCACGAGTCCAGATCGGCCTGCAGTTGTTCCAGCGTGCTGTAGATCTTCTTCCGGAACGCTGTTTGGTAGAACTCTTGCTGGATGGTCTTATGGAACCGCTCACAGATGCCATTGGTTTGCGGATGCCGTGCTTTGGTGCGTGAGTGATCGATGTCTTCCAGCGCCAGATAGAGCTGATATTCGTGCGATTCTCGCGCGCCGCAATACTCCGTTCCGCGATCGGTCAGCACACGCAGCAGCGGTATCTGATGCTCCTCGAAGAACGGTAACACCCGGTCGTTGAGCATCTCGGCTGCCACCAGAGCGTTCTTGCGGTCATACAGCTTGGCGAACGCCACTTTGGAGTAGGTATCGATGAAGGTCTGCTGGTAGATCCTGCCCACACCCTTGATCGTGCCGACGTAATATGTGTCTTGTGCACCGAGATACCCCGGATGTTCGGTCTCGATCTCTCCGTGGGCCTCCTTCTCCTCGCGCTTGCGCTCCATAGCTTTGAGTTGGTCCTCGGTCAAGACGAGGTTCTCTTTAGCCATTTTTGCTTCCAATGCCGAGAGACGCTTGTTAAAGGTCTCTAAACCGTGGCGGATCCAGATATTACGCACGGTCGTTGCTGATACGATCAGTGCACGCTTTTTTAATTCGTTACAGACCCGAACTTGACCGTAGGCCGGTTGATCAACGGCGAACGCCAGAACGGCCTGTTCGATCTCTGATTCGACTCGGTTCTTTAGGTTCGGCTTCTTCCGCGAGATCTCCAGGAGAGCTTGTTCGCCTCCATTTTCATACAGCTCTTTGAACCGGTAGAAGCTGTCTCTGGAATATCCGAAGATCTTACAGGCTTCGGAGACGCTTCCCAGGGTTTGGGCTAAGTTCAGCAGCCCGATTTTGTTCTTAATGATCTTCTGTTCTTGGGTCATCTGACACCTCTCCTTGTTTTAGGAATTTAGTAATGTGTCAGATGATATTCTAACTATTACAAATACTGACAGCAAAAAACTGACCACAGATGCATCACCCTCACTTTTAACTTTTTACTTTTGACTTTCCAATCTCCTTCTCGTTATTTAATTCGCTTCACTACCACGATCGTTTGATCGTCCGAATACTTCCCCTTCGTGCTGTGGATCTGCACATCCTCGATGATCAGCCGGGCGATGTTCTGCGCTTTCTCGTTCCGGAACTCGTTCAGTTTCGCGGCAAGCCGTTTCTCGGAATACTGGATGCCGAGATTGTCCATCGCCTCCGACACACCGTCCGTATACAATAACATGATATCCCCCTTCGCCAGCATGATCCCCTCGCTCCGGTAGAGCTGGTTCGGGAAAGGACCGATGATGTTCCCGGTCGCTTCGAGCAGCTCCGTGGTGCGGGTGGCAGCGCGGAAGATGATGGGGCTTGCATGTCCGGCGTTCACATAGACGCAGAGTCCCTTGGTGTCGTTCGTCAGTTCCGCATAGAAGAGGGTCAGGAACCGGTCATCCGTGAACGTATGGTGGACCAGGTCGTTGATGTTGTGGATCAGGTTGCTGATCTTCGTCTGATAGCTCGCTCCCATCCGCAGTGCGCCGGAGACGTAAAGCGCCTGCACGGCAGCGGAGATCCCCTTGCTCGCCGCATCGCCGATGACGATACCGACGCGGTCCTTATCCTCACTGACGATATAATCGAAGAAATCCCCTCCCACGATCCTGTCCGCGATGGAGATGCCGAACATCTCGTAATTATGGAACTGCAGTTCATGCGCCGGCAGGATGCTCCGCTGGATCTCGCGCGCCTTGTCCAGGTCCTTCTGCAGCTGCGACGTGCTCCGTTCGATCCTCCGGTTCTTTACCATGGAGGAGACCGCCAGACTGATGATATTCAGCGTCGGCGCCACATGGTCATGCTGCACATCGGTGTTGAAGGAGAGGATGTACGGATAGAGCTGCGTCCCTTTCACCGTCACCAGTTCCCCGACGCCGGTCGCCGAGTATTTCAGGATCCCTTTGCTTTTCAGGTACTCGTTGGTCTCCTTCGCGACCACCGTCCGGTGGACAGCGATCTGGCGGAACATCTTGTATTCATCCACCTTCAGGGTGAAATGCGGCTTGATCTTCTCCACCTCGCCCTGCTGCGCGATCACCTCGTAACTCATCTTCACGGCATCCAGCTTCCAGACCCTTCCCCCTTTGATCTCGATCCGGTCGTTCGCCACGATCTGATGGAGTACATGCGTGAGCATCTCCTCGGTGGAGGCGAATTTCTTGCTGTCGAAACTTTCGATCGTTTTATAGAGTGAGCGCTGATTCATAGGGGCCCTTAATCCGGAGTGAGTTATCTGCAACAATATACGGAAAACTTGCGTAAGATTGTTCCGCAGTTGTGATACAGTGCATTGTTTCTTTCTGCGTTGTTCTGTATGTTGGCTGCCGAATACAGCATCACCTTCCCTTATCTAACAAGGAGCACAACCCATGAAACATTCCATCTACCGTTTTCTCACCGCCGCGGTCGTCATCCTGGCCCTCGGTCTCGCCGGCTGTTCGGAAGAGGATTCCCCTACGTCCAGCACCCCGAAGAAACCGACCGTGCCGCAGGCATCGTTCTCAGGTCCGAACACCACCTCCAACAACGAATTCGTCCAGCAGGCGAAGTTCAGTTCATCGTTCTTCAATGTGTATGGCGAGATGTTCAAGTCATTCGCAACACTTCCCGGTACGCAGAACGGCAATGTCTGGACCTATTCCGAGACCTCGAACGGCCTCACGGTGACGGTCACCACCACGCTGCTCAGCGACGGGTCCTACACCTGGAGCATCGTGATGAACGGCCAGTATGTGGACGACGATACGACAGTAACAGTGAACAATTGGAAAGCATTCGAAGGGACCTCCAGTGCAGACGGTAAGACCGGCACGTGGCGGATGCATGATTACAACTCTTCGACGCCGATCCTGGATATGAACTGGGCGACGAATGCTGCAGGTGTTGAATCCGGCAGCATGTCGTTCTATGAAAAGGGAACGATCATTTCCCAGGTGGATATCGTGAACAATCCGAACGGCTCCGGCAGTCTCACCACCTTCGAAAAAGGCACAACCGCCCTCTATAAACGCATGGAATTGTTGTGGAATCCTGACGGCACCGGTTCCTACAAGATCTACAACGAAGCAGGTGTCGTGACGGAACAGGGAACGTTCTGACGGTTCGACATCCATCCCTGTAACACACGAACGCCATACAGTGTTGTATGGCGTTCGCCGTTTTACCCTATGTTTCCCTTCCGCTCTGCCGCTGCAGTACCTCGATCATGATCCTTGCACACGCTTCCGCATCCGACCCCGCTTCATGATGTTCCAGCGGGATGAACAACTCCCTGCAGACATTCGCCAGATTCGCCGGTTTGATCTTTAAAACAGACCGTGACAGCCGTACGGTGCAACGGAATTCCACATCCGGCGCTGCGATGCCGTAGGTGGAACAACAATTCTCCAGCACCCTCCTGTCGAAGGGCGCATTATGTGCCACTACGAAATCGACACCGGCAAAGAATGCCTCCAACTTCGGCCAGAGTTCCTTGAACGTCGGCTTCTTCTTCACATCACTCCAGGAGATGTTGTGGATATGGGTGAACTCGAAGTATTCGTACGGCGGTTTGATCAGGAAGGTCTTCTTTTTGCTGATGGTGCCGTCCGTAACCCGGACGAGTCCGACGGAACAGGCGCTGTTGGGGTATCGGTTGGCGGTCTCGAAGTCGATGGCGAGAAAGTTCATGCCTGAATGTACGACAAATTCAGGGAACGCGCTTTCGGTTTTTTAACACTGGGATACAGAATCTCTGAGAAAACATAGCGAACTATATGTCATCACAAAAGACACATACTGTAGTATGGGTGTCTTGATGAACCAATCGGGTACCAGGTTGGGGGAACCTTGCGAAGGTTGCTACACCATTTTTCTTTCACCCTTCGCAGGGTTTTCATAGATCGACTCTGGAGAGTCGATCAACATTCAGATCCTTACAGTTTTGCGTGAGGGATTTTTGCTATTTCACCTTATAAATGGAATCGATGATCGTCCCGTCGACCCATTGCACGACCGCCACCACCTCCGATACGGAGAGTTCCGGACGCTGCGGTTTCCCTCCGCAGATCCCTTCCACTTCCTTCTGGATCTCTGCGATCGTGCGGATCGGCAATGCGCTGCCGGAAAGCTTCCTGATCAGGTCCTTGCGGCGCGGGTTGATCGCGATACCGCGTTCGGTGACCACCACGTCGATCAGCTCACCGGGACCGCAGAGGGTTGTCACACGGTCCACGATGATCGGAACACGGTCGCGGAAGGACGGAACGGCGAGGATGACGCATTTCCCGGCGAGACAATCCTGCCAGCCGCCGATGCCATGGAGCAGAAGGCCATCCGAGTGCGTGACCACATTGGCGTTGAACTGCAGATCGACCTCCGTCGCTCCGAGCACGACGACATCCAGCATCGATGCGAAATTCCCTTTGCTGTGGTGGCTGTAGCTGGTGAAGGGACTGGTGCTGACATGGTTGGGATTGTCGCGCAGTGAGCGGACCCCTTCCATGTCGAATGCTTGTCCGTCCAAAATGTAATCGGTCAGACCTTCCTGCAGCATCTCGGTAAGATACTGCGTGCTGCCGCCGCGGATGAACCGCGCTTTGACGCCGTTCTTCTTCATCCGCTCCTTCAACTGCAGCAGGAACGCGAGATTGATCCCGCCAGCGCCGGCCTGGAACGAGAAGCCGTTCTGCATGATGCCGGCCTCCTCCACGAACTGTGCGATATACTGCGCGATCAGGATCCGGTCCGGACTCTTCGTGACCTGCGTTTTGCCGGAGACGATCTTTGAGGGATCCCCGAGCGAATCGACGGCTACAACATGGTCCACATTGTTCCCCTGGATGTGCCATGGAACGCACGGGAACGGAACAAGATTGTCGGTCACGACTATGACGGAATCAGCATATTCGGAATCGCCGAGAGCGAAGCCGAGCGGACCACAGGCGGAGCGGCCGGTGACGCCGTTCGCATTGCCGAACGGATCTGCGGTCGGTGCGGCGATCACAGCGATATCGATATGCACTTCCCCGTCCTGAATGGCGCGGTATCGTCCTCCGTGGGAACGGAGCACACCGGTCCCTTTCATCTTCCCTTCGGAAGCGAAACGTCCGAGCGGTCCGTTCATGCTCCCTTCAATGTGGTGAATGGTACCGTCCTGCAAATACTTGATGAGGTATTCATGGCACGGGAACGATGCGCTGGGATACCAGCGGATCCCTGTGATCCCCATGGCGTGGATGGTGTCGAACAGCATGTTCGTCAGTGCGTCGCCGTTGCGCAGATGGTGGTGGGTAGAGATGGTCATGCCGTTCCTGAGTCCGGCGTTCTGCAGTGCCGTTTTCAGATCCTTCACGAGCTTGTTCCCGTCCGCCGGGAACTCGGTGCAGCTGCGGACCGGCGGAGCGGCCATCACGCGTTTCGGTTCCTTTGCACCGACCCCGCTGAACGGAGCGAACGGAACATCGTTCACGACGGTCGGCACGAGTCGTCCTGCTGCATTCTTCACCATCTTTACTGCTTTCGTTGCCATGCGTTCACTCTCGATCTGATACTGACTGTCCTGATAAAAATTCGGTGATCACCGGCGTCCGTTCACCTGTGCAAGGATCCGTTCGGCGCGTTTCACCACCGGAGCATCGATCATCTTCGACCCGAGTGCGACCACGCCGGAGCCGTTCTTCTTCGCTTCATGGAATGCATCGACGACCTTGCGCGCATATTCGATCTCCTTCTCCGTCGGCGCCAACGCTTCGTGGACGATAGCGATCTGCCGCGGATGGATGCATCCTTTCCCTTCAAAGCCGAGCGCTTTCGCTTCCGTCACGCTTGCGCGAAGCCCAGCATCATCACTTACGTTCGAATAGACTGAATCGAGCGCCTGGATGCCGGCCGCTTTGGCAGCATTGATGACCGTGCTGCGGGCAAAAAGACTCTCACGGCCTTCCGCCGTCCGTTCCGCACCGATATCGGCCGTATAATCCTCGAGACCGATCGCCAGAGCGCAGTTCCACGGACTTGCTGCCGCGATCTCGAATGCCCGGACCACTCCCAGCGCACTTTCAATGATGGGGAGCAGCAGCACGGTCCGCTTCATAGAGTACTGCTGACAGATCCGGTCGATCTCTGCATCGATAGCACGGAGCTGATCCGCTGATTCGCATTTCGGAACGAGGATCGTCTGCACACCGGCCGGTATGACCGCCTGCAGATCGTCGATCCCGAGCGGCAGCTGGTTGATACGGACCATCCGTTCCGCAGCGCCGAAGTCTACGTTCAGCAATGCGTTGCGGACAAGCATCCGTGCCGCCTCTTTCTCGGAGGGAGCAACACTGTCCTCCAGGTCCAGAATGATGCCGTCCGGCTTGTGAAGTCCGGCATTCAGAAAATAATGCGGTTCATTCCCCGGCAGATAGAGTCTGGTACGACGGAAACGTTCCTTCTTACTCACAGGAACTTTCTTTGATATCCCTTCAGCCGTTTGTTCGGAACGTTCGATGCCGCACCGGAGCAGCGCCGTCTCCAACCGCGCAGCGATGACGAAGGGAACTGCCCCCTGGTCCGTCACCGTCACTTCGGCATTCCGGATGCCGAAGTGTTCCAGCATCCCGATAACCTGTCCGCGGATGGAAGCACCGTACAATGCTTCCACTTTACTCTTCAGACCGATGCGGATACCGCCTCTGGTCGTCAGTGAGACCATCACATGGCAATCCGAACGGACATCGGCGCCATTCCTTCCGGCCGCACCCGATATTTGACGAACGGTTGTGGTCACGATTCCAGTCCGATCAGTTGTGAGAGTTGGTCCGCAACATCGAAGAGGTCCATCCCTTTCGTGAAGGGCAGACAGACACCGGTCGTCAGCCGGACCTTTTCCACCCATTCCGGGGGGATGGCGCTCATTCCGTTCATCGCACCGCTCATCGCGCCGACGATCGCTGAGATCGTATCGGCATCCCGTCCGAAATTGCCGCTGTAGATGATCCCGCGCTTGAAATCGCCCTCCGTCAGTTTGAAGATGGCGAGTGCGGATGCGACCGCTTCCGGGGAGACCGATTTGTACTCCGTCCAGAGCACATCATGCAGCGGTTTCCAGCAATCTTCCAGCGTCTTCTTCTCTTTGATGACATCGAATGCACGGTTGAACGTGAACCGCATCCACGAATCGGCTGGCGTGATGTTGATGGCTTCGGTGCAGATCTCATCCACAGTTCCGCCCGCCATGGCCACGGCAACAGCAACGGCAACGGACTGCGCGGACCAGAGCCCGTCCCGTGAATGGCTGATCCTGGCATCCACATTCGCCAGCGCGGCCGCCCTGGCCGGATCCCCGGCACAGGCGATACCGATGGGAGTTACCCTCATTGCGGCGCCATCGCTCATGTAATGGGAATTATAAATGCCTGAAAGCGGAGGCAGCACTCCCCGCCGTATGTTGGCCGCCGCTTCCCGTTCACTGGCACCGCCTCTTTTCAGTTCGGACAGGGGAAGCACATGGGTTTTCCAGGCATCCAGGACCAGTGCATCGGTCAGAACACCTTTCCCTTTGATCAGGGTCTGAGCGGTTAGTAGAGCGAATTCCGTGTCATCTGTGCCGGGAGCCGGCTTGGACGTGAAATCCATTGTAATACCGTATTGCAGATGATAATCGGGTGAACGGGCGATATCCCCGAATGAATCCCCGATGGCATGTCCTACCAGACTCGCACAGGCACGGTCATGCAGCAGTTTAGCATTACCTTTTAACTCATTCAGTTTCAACATAATATCCCTTTTCATTAAGTACAATATCTCTCTATTAAATACATGCCTTTGTTCGTCGAGCCAATGTTGCGAACAAAGAATGATCGAATCCTTTCAGACTGCTGCGGATGGTACCGTTGAGCGGACCGGTCCACTTTTCGGGTAATGCCTCGGCACCGAACATCGTCCCCATAATAGAACCGACCGTAGCGCCGTTACTGTCCGTATCCCATCCTCCCATCACCACGTTGCATATAGCCTGTTCATAATTGCCCTTGGATGAAATCACCGCGGCAACGACCAGAGCGGCATTATTGATCGTGTGGACCCAGTGGTATCGACCGAATTTGGCATACAGAGCATCCACCGTGGTCTCCCATGGTTGGGATTCGAGCGGAAGCGACAGGACGAACCGGAGCGCTTCGGCCAAACGGGATTTCACAGGAATGTAGTTGAGTCCCTGAGTGAACAAAGTGCGGAGATCCTTTATGGTGAATGCAGAGGCGATCACTGCAGCAAAAAAGATCTCCCCATACATTCCGTTCCGAACATGGCTGACAGAGGCATCACGCCAGGCGAATTCTGCGGCTCTGGCAGGCTGCCCCGGAGAGATCCAGCCCCACAGGTCCGCTCGGATCTGCGCACCGATCCATTCCCGGTATGGATTTCCGGATGTTGCCGTGGCGGGCGGTTGGAGTCCGCCCAATGCATTGTGATATGCAACCCGTTCCGCCGTAAAGGTGGTCAGCACCGGTGCCATCTCCATCCATGTCTTCACAACATCCCCGGCAGTGAACTGCGGACCATACTGTTCGAATACGGAAAGGTTCAGCATCGGATAGTTCATGTCATCGTCCTCCGTCATACAGACGATGTTCTCTTTCAGACTTTCCTTGCCGTAGTGACGGTTCCAGGGATACTTCTTCAGGAGGTCCTCCGGGATCCCTTTCCCGCTGATGTAGTCCGAGATGGGCCATGTACCGTTGGACGAGAGGAGTTCTTTCGCCGTCTCACGCGTCATCTTCTCGATCGGTTTGCCGAGCAGACATCCTGCACTGCGTCCTAACCAGCCGCCGAGCAGCCGGTCATTCAATTCGGGTTCGGTGAGGGACGGCTTCGACTCCGCCGGCATGGAACAAAGAGCAGCGATGCTCTCCCAGTCCGACGGCTCGTTCACAACATTCGCAACGGTTACAGGCAGAGACTCCAGTTGACGATAGAACGCCACAGCGCGCGCAATGAACTCCTGCTCCGGAAGTCCCGATGCAATGATCCGTTCCCACTCCCCGCTCAGCGGGCGGACATCGATCCCTTCCTCCTCGCGCTGACGCAATTCATGTTTGATACGGTCCGGTATGTTCAGCCAGGAGATGGTCATGATGTTCTGCGATTCTCTGCGTGCTGCAGCACTTCTTCAATGATAGACAAGTAGTTCTTCCCGACGAATGCAGGGAGCGCGATCCCTTTCAGTGTCGTGATGGAATCGGTCCACGCTCTGCCGGCGACCGGTACGTTGCTGTGTGCACCGGCAAGTGCGCCAACGAGGGACGGAAGCGACTCCGCGCTTTTTGGGAATGCCGTTGCATCCGACAATGCGCTGTTGAACTCACTCCCGTGCAGTTTGACGATTGCGAACGCCAGTGCAAGAGTCTCCGCAGCAACGTTTCCATAGGAATATTCCCGGTTGACGATCTTCCGCTGGAGCTCCGGTATCAACGGAACGACCGCTGACGCTCCGGCAGTGATACGGAATGCTTCATCCACAGATCTCCGTATCCATGAACCTTCCGGCAGCACAGCGATGCCCTGTCGCATGGCGGCATCAATGGTACTGCCTGCGGTCAATTGACCGACGGTGACCGCCACAGACTGTGCGCCCCAGATCCCATCCTCACTGTTCGTCACTGCTGCATCGAGACCGGCAAGACGGGCGGCCAATGTGCCGTCACTTCCGCAGTAGACGCCGATCGGGACGGCCCGCAGCAATGCACTATCGTCGAAATAATGGGGATGCTGTCTGCCGGACTGCGGTGGAAGGATGCCGTTCCGGATATTCTGCAATGCTCCCTGAGTGCTCACATAACCGCGGACAGGGTTCGGTGAATCTGCGAGTTCCCTCCATTGAATCAGCAATTCCTCGGCAAAACGTTCCGGACCGGAATGGAGCAATGTCTCTGCTGTGAATGCAGACCATTCCGTGCAGAGTGCGGGAGAAAGGTCGAAATGCTCCGCAGGCTGGTTCAGTGAGAACGGCATTGGTGTAACGATGACATTGTTCGACTCGGAAGCAGCATCCATCTCCCGGCGGATACGCCGAGTCCAGGGCGGCAGAAGAACGCTCCGATGGAACATGGAGGTCCAGCTGAGGGAATCCCCCATCGCCAGACCAAGCAATGCATTGCGTCCCCGTTGCTGGTTGCTGCTCATGTCGAAGAACTCCAATCGATCTCTCCGGATAACACTGCTAATCTGTCCGCGGTCTCTCTGATGTTCATTCCCTGTACGGAACGGATGCAGATCCCGCGGGAAGTGGTGATCCGTTCAGACCATGCGGAAGGAATGACGCCCGAACCATGCATCGCTCCGCATACAGCACCGCAGACCGCAGCAATGGTATCGGTATCCCTGCCGATATTGACCGCCCCCAGGACGGCATCCTTGTACACGCCGCGGGATGCTGCCAGGATACCGAACGCGAGTCCGGCTGCTTCGGGAGCGACATCGGTCCAATGATAATACGAACAGGCAATGGACCGATGCAACAGCGGCAACGCACTCCACACTTCCGATGATGCAGAACCGATCCGTATCCCCCGTTCGAGAGCAGCATAGGTCCAGGAATCACCCGGTACGGACTGCAACGCAGTCCGGAAACACTCCTCCAATGAACCGCCGGACATTGCCACGGCAACTGCCGCAGCAACGGCCTGTCCGCTGTAGATCCCCTCGCCGGCATTCGTCACCGCACCGTCCGCCGCTGCAAGTTTCGCAGCGATCCCCGGTCTTCCCGTCGCAACGATACCGTACGGAGCCACACGCATCGCCAGTCCGTCGCTCCAGCTGTGGACGTGCTGTCCCGAGTGCGGAGCGTGTCTGCCGTCGATCAGCTGATTGATGGCGATCACTTCGCTGAACCCGGCTCCCTTGTATGCATTGGTTGCATTGATGATGGAGGAACGGTATGCCTCCTCCATATCTGCCGATGTCAGCATCCGCCGTTTCTCCAGCAGCAGCCGTGCTCCGAAGAGTGCGTACTCCGTATCGTCGCTTCCTCCCTGCTCCGGCGAAAGGAAATCGGTCACGCGTCCCCACTGTGCCGCGATCGCTTCCGGCGTCTTCCCTTCGGTCGGACCACCCAGCGCATCGCCGACGGCGAGTCCAAGGAAGGCACCGCGTGCACGTTCCTGCAGTGTGATCACCAGACATCCCCCCGTTTCCTGTAGCGTGACAGTACGATGTTGCTTTCGCGTTCGATACGTTGAGCGGCCGCCTCCACATTCATCCTGCCTGCGAACAGTTCCTGCAGCACCGGATTCGCGACACGGCTCTTCCATTCCACATAGCCCGGAGCGCCGAGCCAGGAGCCGACACCGAGCGTTGCAACGGCAGCGGTGGTGATGTCCCACCCGCCGATGCTGTCGCGGAACTCCGGCATGGTTAGACACGAACGCCGTGCGGGGATCATCCAATCGTTCAGTGCAAGGCGTGCCATGTTCTGCGTGTTGAGCATGAATTCAATGAACTGCATCGCTTCCTTCGGCCGCGGCGAGCGTTTCGGTACACTGAGCGTCTGCGTACTGGCTCCATACATCTGAGTTTTCGCCTTCAATGCCGGCATCACTCCCCAACGAAAATCCTTGGGTGCATTCTCCATGAGCTGTTGGCGTCCCCAGGCACCGATACCGATGAGCATCGCACAGCGTCCGCTGAAGAGCGCGGGGATCATCCCGGCTCCGGACTCGCCGATGCTGGCAGGTGCGGCACTCTTCTCCGTATACAACATGTCGACGATGGTCTGCAGTAATTGCTTCTCCTCATCATGCACTTCGACCGCGAAGTGGTCCCCCTTGTTCACAAAGAACGATCCGCCGAAGCTGATGGAAGTGTTCATTACGATGTTCGCCGAGCTCCGCAGTCCGAAGGCTGCACCATACTGGTCGGTGACACCGTCATTGTTCAGGTCCTTCGTCAGTCTCCGTGCGGCGGCCCGCAGGTCATCCCATGACCACGGATGCTCCAGCGTCGGCGGAACGATCCCTTCCTGTTCGAACAGAGACGCATTGTAGAGTACGACGAGCGATTCGATCAGGAACGGCACGCCGCCGATCTCCCCGTTCGGCCGTGTGACCGTCGCCCAGGCGACATCGAGGATATCGGCCTTCATGGAAGGTGAGATATAGGGCGACAGGTCGGTCAGATAGCCCCGCATCGCATAATCGACGATGATGGATGATTCATAATGGAAGATATCCGGTACATCGCCGGTCTCGAACGCCGTCACCAGATAATCGTGCGCGGAGTTCCATGTACCCTGGATATACTCCACTTGCATCTCCGGATGCGCGGCATTCCATTCCGCCACGATCTCTTTGTTCGCGGCAATGGAACGTTCCTGCCACGCTAGACTGACGAAGCGGAGCGGCTGCTTGACCGGGAGACCGGTATCGCGCTGCATCCACCAGTATCCGCCGATACCGAATGCAGCACAGAGGATCACTATGGTCAAGGACCGCTTCATCCTTTCAATGCTCCCGAGACCAGTCCGGTCGTGAACCATTTCCGCATGAGAATGAAGAGAAGGACCGAAGGAATGGTCGCGATCACACTGGCGGCGGCAAGAGGACCGGTCCGTGCCTGCCCTTCCATTCCCGTATACCGCGCCAGCTCCACCTGGAGCGTGGCGAGAGCGGGACTCTTCATCAGGACGAGGGCGAAAAAGAACTCATTCCACGCCGAAATGAACGAGAAGAGTGCGGAGGCACCGATCGCCGGGAGCAGCAGCGGCATCAGCACCTGAAAGATCACCTGTATCCTGCTGGCACCGTCGATCACCGCGGCCTCCTCCAGTTCCAGCGGGATGCTTTTCACATAGCCGTGCATCATCCACAGGACGAACGGCAGTGACCAGACAACGTAGACGAGGGTCAGTCCGGTCAGGGTATCGGTGAGCCCCATGTGCCTGAGCATCACATAGAGCGGTATCATCACCAGGATCACCGGGAAGATCTGCGAGACGAGGATCCATCCAAGGATAGCATTATTGATGACGGAAGTGTAGCGGACCATAGCGTACGCAGAAGGGACAGCAAGAAGGATGACGAGCACCGTGGAGACGACGCCGACGATGAAGCTGTTCCCCATACTGCGGAGGACCTGTTGTCCGTTGATGACGGAGCGATAATGGTCGAGCGTCCCGTCATCCGGCAAGATGGTCAGTTCGCCGGAATAGATCTCCGCTGTCGGTTTGAACGAAGTCGCCACGACCCAGAGGAGCGGGAAGAGCAGGAAGACCACATACAGGATGATGGCGCCGTGAATGAGCAGCGCGGAGATATGTTTCCTTCCAGTCATCGTTCGGTCCGCTCCTTGAGCTGTACACGGATGTAGAAGAAAAGCATCACCGAAAGGATGATGATCATAACATTACCAATGGCTGCTGCATAACCGATATAGCCGTAACGGAATCCTTCCTCGTACGCCGCCAGCATCGGCAGTCGCGTCATCCCTCCCGGTCCTCCCTGCGTCAGCACCCAGATGATGCCGAAGGTATTGAAGTTCCACATGAATGTGAGCGAGATGATGGCGGCGAGGACCGGCTTCAGCACCGGCAATGTGATGTGGCGGAACCGCTGCCAAGCACCGGCACCGTCAATGGTCCCTGCTTCATACAGATCGTGAGAGATGGTCTGCAGTCCTGCCAGCAGGAAGATCGCTGCCTTCGAGATCTCACCCCAAACGCCGGCGATGATGACCGACGGGATGACATACTCGAAACTGGAGAGCCAGTTGACCGGTGCATCAATGAATCCGGCATTCAGCAGCATGATGTTCACCGCACCGGAGTTCGGTTCGTACATCTGCCGCCAGAGGATGCCGCGGATGATGGGCGGCGTAGCCCACGGAAGCAGGATGAGGATCGTATAGAACGATGCGAACCGGACCTTGGTATTCAGCAGCAGTGCGAGTCCCAGTCCGAGACCGACCTGGAGTGCGGTGACAACAAAGGTCCAAAGCATGCCGATACGGAACGATTCCCAAAAGAATTCATCCTCGAACAGCTGCAGGTAATTCTCGATGCCGTTGAAGACGATCGGATCGCCGAGACGGTAATCCGTAAAGCCGAGATAGATGCCCCGAAGCAGCGGATACGCGGAGAAGACCGAGATCAGCAGAACCACCGGCAGCAGCAGCTGGAATTGTCCGAGCTCTTTCCTGGAGTATAATGAATGCGCCCTTTTCGTACTCATTCCCTTCATCATTTCCTGTTGATCAATGCCATACACTGCTGGATGAAGGCCTTCTCGTATTCATGATGCTGTGCACCGGTCCTGCTCCTGGCGGAGATGATGATGAGCTCGTTCGCCGGATCGATGCGGAAGACCGTCCCGGATGCCGCACCATGACCATACGCCGATGGACTGAGTCCGTACTCGTTATAGGAGGATGTTCCGATTCCCCATTGCCGGTCGCCGACCGGTAATCTCTGCGGCTGCATCGCAGCGACCGCCTCGCTGCTCAGGATCCGGACGCCGTCGTATTCACCGCCATATAAAAGCATATGTCCGAGCGCGGCCAGGTGTATCGCCTCGCAATAAAGTCCGCCGTAGGTATTATCTGCATAGGCGCTCTTCATCCCCAACGGACCGAAGATCCGTTCCTGGAAGAGATACGGAACCGGTTTCCCCGTCAGCCGTTCGATCACTTTTCCGGCGATCGCATAGCCGACACGATTGTAGGAGAAGGCACTTTCCACCCTCGAATACGGCAATACCTGCGCTATCTGATTCTCCAGCGCATTGTTCCAGTCCGAGGCCCAATCCTTCGCGAACTGAAGTCCGGTCGTATGATCGAAGAGATTGCGGATGGTCATCTCCTTGCGGTCATGTTGTTTCAATTCCGGCAGATATGCGGAGACAGGAGAATCCAACGCAACGATCCCCTGATCGACGAATTGCATCATCAACACACCGGTGAGCAGTTTGGTGATGGAGGCCATCCATTGAACGGAACGAATGGTGATGGGAGTACCGGACCCATTGCTACCGAACGCTCGATATTCGATGATGTTCCCCTTATGCCAGATCACAACGACATGCGGCACTCCGCTCTTGTCCGCCCATTCCCTACTGATGGAACGGAGTCGCTGTAAGGATGCAGAATCGTAGCGGGGACGAATGACCTCTTGGGATGAAGAGGCGATGCCGGTGGATGAACGGGACACTGCGATCGGAGGTAATTGCTTCAACGGCTCAGCATCACCGTCCAGTGTACGCTTTGCCGTGATCCACCATTGACGGTCCCGGATGCGCGGAGTATCGAAGCTATACTGTTCAAGGTCCACTTCGGCAAGTCCGGCCAGAAAGACCGCCGCATCAGGATCTTGTGCTGGAAAGAGTTTCAGACTTCCGAACGAGAAGCGTTCTTTTTGTGCGGTATACAGGAACCAACGATCCTTCGATATTCCGTATTGCTGCAGCATCTCCATCGAGACCGGCACGTCCTTGCTGTAATCATCGAATTCCGCCGGCGCACAATAGAGTGTCACAAACCGGCGGATGCGGAATCCGTCCGTTGTCGTCCCTTCGATCACCGCGCCATAACGGCCCGGAGTCACCGCACTCTGCACCTCCTGAAACTGTGCATTCAAAAAGCGGACACGCAATGGGACATAGCCGATCAGATTCTCCACCAGCAACGCATTCTTCCAACGGAACTCCGGGAAAACGCCGGGCGGGAAGACATACGCGTTGCACGTTAATTCCTCTTCCATGAATGCACGAATGCGCCGGCCGTTGATCTCACTCCAATCGATCGTATCGATTACAATCTTCCCTGCTATCACGATGGAGAACGCTGCTCCGGATGGTTGTTCGCTGCGCGCAAGAGCAAGGACCGTCCGTGAGACGGCGCCATCACTGTTGAGGACCGATTGGGCTATCGATGATCCGCCATTCATGACGCGAACTACGGTACCATGCTGCTTCGTCCCTGCAATGATGGAGATCCGCGCATCACCCATATGGATGAAGTCCACCGATGTATAGAACTGCTTCCGTTCCTTGGTCGTGATCTGAGAGATCACATCCGTATAGGCGTACAGACGGTACCAGATCTCATCCTTCACTTGACGTCCACGGATCCGGAGTGTGAGCGGACTCCCGTGTTTCAACAGCGGCCTCGGGACGGTCAATACCATGTATCCAAGATTCGCTCCATAATGATGCGTTCCGACTGCTGTGAACGACAGTCGCATCCCTCCCGCAGTACCAATACTCCAGTATCCATCATTGACAGTCGAGAACGGGATGATGATGGAATCGTTCACCGTCAGCTCGAACCATTCCTTGCCGAGATTGTTCCCGAACCCGCACGTCCAGATGACATGGAGTGAATCGCCGTTCCATTTTTGCGGAACTGCTGCCGTTTTCCAGACGAACTCCTCCTCCCCGCCGGCGGTACGGGCGACATAGGCCGGATCCCGCTTCGCACCGCTGCGGTGCGATTCATACGGAGAGTGCGAGCCGCTTATGATGGAATGGAATCCTTCGATCCAGCGGGATGGCTCCGCGGCGACCTGTGCGTGAAGACGGGCAACCGCTTCGATCACCGGCTGCGCAGTGAGTACGGCGCTGTTCATGGTACTCAGGAACAGCAGATACGCAATGATGGTCGGACGTCGATATGTGGAGGTGCAGTGATTCAATTCTTCGATTTGCTCAGGAGCCAATCATAGACCGCAGGATTGTTATATGTGCGGGTCCAGGCATCGTGGTACAGGTCAGGATATGATGTAAAGATAGGATTTCCTCCGCAGACTGTCAGCATATTTATCACGGTCTGTGCCTTTGAAAACGGGATAATATCATCCTTTTCGCCATGAAACGCCCACATCGGGATATCCTTCAGTTTGCACACATCCCAGCCGTCCTCTATCCTGAATGCAATGGGAACGATCGCCGCGAACCGTTTGGGATAGCGGATGGCCAGATCGATCGTGCCGATACCGCCCATGCTCAGTCCGGTCAGATAGATGCGGTTCGTATCGACCGGGTACCGAGCGATGAGACTATCGATCAGGATGTTCATCTTCTGCTGGATACCGCCATTGTAGTACCATTCCGTCGTGGAAGGGCATTGCGGTGAGACGACAATGAACGGAAAGGTGTTCTTCCCGTCCAGGAT
>JABWAK010000154.1 GCA_013361065.1 Bacteroidota bacterium | reverse complement strand
GTCTGACGGGTGAAGAAGAGCATCACGCCGGCGACCACATAGAACCCGACGATCAGCAGTGCATAGTACAGCAGGTCGGTGTGCTGCAGGGACCCGGCTTCCAGACCGCGCTTCAGTTCATCCACCGCTTCGCCGATGTACCACGGAGTGGCAACGGAGAAGAGATTGCTAATGATGACCGTCAGCAATCCCCAATAGAGGGTCGTGCGGTACTTGGAAAGGTACGGCAGCAACCGCAGGAGTGATCTCATGCAATGACCGCGAATCGTGTATAAGGACGGAGCACTTCCGGCACGTTCACAGTGCCGTCCGGATTCTGATTGTTCTCGATGATGGCTGCAACGATGCGCGGCAGCGCGAGACCCGATCCGTTCAGCGTATGGACGAACTCCGGCTTGCCGGTCTCCTTGCTCTTGTACTTGATGTTCATCCGCCGTGCCTGGAACGTCTCGAAATTACTGCAGCTGGAGACCTCCAGCCATTTCTGCTGTCCGGCGGCCCAGACCTCCAGGTCGTACTTCTTGGTCTGGGTGAAGCCCATATCCCCGGTGCACATCAGCAGCACACGGTACGGCAGTCCGAGCAGCTGCAGCAGATGTTCGGCATCGGCGCGGAGCGATTCCAGCTCATCGTACGACGTGGAGGGATGGACGAACTTCACCAGCTCCACCTTGTCGAACTGATGCAGACGGTTCAACCCGCGCACATCCTTGCCGTAGGACCCGGCTTCGCGGCGGAAGCAGGGTGTGTAGCCGGCATAGCGGATCGGGAGTTCCTTCTCTTCGAAGGTCTCCTTGCGGTGGAAATTGGTCACCGGCACTTCCGCCGTCGGGATCATATAGAGTTCATCCTTGGTCGCCACGTACATCATATCCTCTTTATCCGGGATCTGACCGGTACCGCGCGCACTGTCTTTGTTCACCACGATGGGAGCCTGAAGCTCCTTGTATCCCCGCTCCCCCGCCTGGTCCAGGAAGAAATTGATGAGCGCCCGCTGCAGCACGGCCGCTTTCCCCACGTAGAACGGGAATCCGGCGCCGGCCACTTTGGAGCCGCGATCGAAATCGATGATGCCGAGAGCTGAGGTGATTTCCCAGTGCGGTTTGAGACCCGCTGCAGCCGGTTTCGTGCCCCATTCGAAGATCGACTGGTTATCGTCCGGCGTGGCGCCGACCGGGACGGAGGGATGCGGCACGTTCGGCACGGTGAGCATCAGCTCGTCCAGTTTTTCCTCGACCGATTTGAGTTCCTCATCGATCTGCTGGATGCGGGTCTTGACGGCATTCATCTCTTCGATGACGGCATCGGCGTTCTCGCCCGCCTTTTTCATCTGTCCCACTTTCGCGGAGACCTCATTCCGTTTCGCTTTCAGTCCTTCCCCTTCGCCGATCAGGGTGCGGCGCTGATTGTCCAGTGCCAGGATGGCGTCGATATTATCGTCTGCCCGTTTCTGCCGGATACCGGTACGGACAGCGTCAGTGTTCTCGCGGATGAATTTCAGGTCTAACATGGTCGTTCCCTATTGTGTCACTTCGATGGTGGTGAGGATGCCGGTCGCATTGAGCGCCGCGTACTGTACTTTCTTGCTGCTGAGGACGTTCATCTTGCCGTTCTTCGGCAGATAGACATGCTGTTCCATGCCTGCGGTGCCTTCGGCTGCGGCATTCGCACAGGCGAAGAGCTCGTTCATCTTGGCCGCTGCCTTCCCTTTGGAAGATTCGCCGAAATTACCGGCGACGACGATCGGATACTCTGCCATTGACTTTTGAATGGCGAGGATCTCATACACCTGTTTCACCCGCTCGCTCAGATCGTCACTGTCCAGATCGGTCGAAGCGAAGGCGATGGACTTCAGACCCATCTCGAACACTCCGAAGGAGAGGGACCGGCGGGTCTTCCCTTTGCCGGTCGGCAGCGGATAGGTGTTGGACTGCAGGATCGGATACATGCAGAAAAGGGCATTGCCGGAATCCCATCCCTGGAAGTACCGCGCCTTGGCGAACGTGCCGCGCATGTCGAGACGTTTCAGCAGTTCCAGATAGGCATCGAATTCCGGTTTGGATTCCGTTGCACGGATGATCTGCTGCACGGCGACCAGTTCGGCGCCGGTGGACTTCACCCAGTCCGCGAACCGCTTCACATCGCTCTTGTCCTTCAGACCATGCTGCGCATTGATGGAGAGCATGGTGAACTGGCTCGTGATCGGTTTCGGAGCGGCACCGGGAACCTCCGCGGTCCGTTCGGACGAGGAGCAGGAGTAGGCAGCGAAGGCCAGCAGCGCTGTACAGAACAGGCGGAGAGTGTTCTTCATATCAGTTGAGGTGGATCCCTGTCAGTTCTTCCTGTAGTGATTTGAGTCCCTGCGTCACACCCATCGGATGGTACTGCAGGTCACGCTTCGCTTTGGAGCAATCGAATGTCGTGTGAAGCGGCCGCGGAGCGAACTGTCCGAGGTCCGCGGACTGCACCCTGGTGATCAGCGACGGATCGTATCCGAACACGGAGGCCGCGCGGACGGCGAATTCGTACCGGCTGACCGCATCGGCGCCGGCGATATGATACACACCGGTCGTATTGCTGTCCATGCTCAGTTTCATCGCCATCGCCAGGTCCGCCACATAGGTGGGATTGCTGATCTGGTCTGTGGCGCAGCGGATCGGTGTGCCGTCGTTCAGACTGTTGATGACCCAGAGCGCGAAATTGTTCCGCACGTTCACCCCGGTGCCGTAGACCAGGATGGTGCGCAGGATGGCATGGTCGATGCCGCCGGTGAGGATGACATTCTCCCCCGCCAGTTTCGTTTTGCCGTAATAGTTCACCGGATGGACCCGGTCTGTCTCGCTGTAATTCCCCTGTTTTCCGTCGAAGACATAATCCGTCGAGACATGTATCAGTTTCGCACTGATGCGCCGGCACATCTCCACCAGATTCTCCACTCCGGTCACATTCATCCGCCACGCCTGTTCCCGTTCGCGTTCGCAGGCATCCACATTGGTCATCGCCGCAGCATTCAAAATGACATCAGGACGGTAGCTGGAGACGAGGCTGCGCACATCGCTCCGGTTCGAGATGTCCAGCTGCGTGTAATCGATCAGGATATCCTCCTCGGCAAAGGAGCGGTGGTGCGAGGAATGGAGCACCTCGTACCCGTCATCTGAATCGAGCAGATATGCCAGACGCTGTCCGAGCAGACCGTTGCTTCCGCACACGAGCACACGCTTCATAGCGATTCCCTCAGCAGCCGCAGCTGCCGGTGCTTCTCTTCCGCCGGCACCGCAGTGCTCCGTGTTGCCGCCTGACAGGCGAATGCGGCCGCATCCTGATAGTCCTTCTTCTTCAGATAGGAATAGAGCAGGCTCGCGCCGAACACATCGCCGGCACCGAGCGTGGAGACGACCGGTGCTTCCGCCGCTGCGGGGATCGGGATGGTCTTCAGCGCTTTATGTTCTTCGCGGTACAGCGTTGCCCCCTCCGCCCCGCGGGTGATGATGAACGCCTGCACCATGAGCGGGATCATCTGCTTGGCGAGGAGCGTATCATTGAAATGTTCCACGGACATCTCCGCCGCCTCTTCGGCATTCAGCTGCACACTGTCGGTCATGAAGCACCAGCGCCGCCAGTCCGCCATGGGACGGAAGGTGCGCGTGCCGTCATCATGTGTGTGCAGCGTGAGGCAATGGATATCCAGATGCAGCGGGATCTTCTTGCCGCGGATCTCCAGGCGGATCTCATCGAGCGTGTCGATGAGGATGTCCCGACCGGAGATCATGTTCACATAGACGCCGTCCACATTCAGGAATTTTCTGATATGGGCGAACGGGATCGGCTGTGCGAGATGCAGCGCATGCTCGTTCGGCGACTCATCATCATAATGGACCTCGTGGGTCACACCGGGAAGGACGAGCATGCCGGAAAGATCGACATTCTTGTACGGCGACAACACTGAACGGATGTTCTCTGCTTCATTCTCTCCGACACTGAAGACCGGGTAGATGGTATCGCGGTCCCCGGCAATGCCGGACATGGCGATAATGCTGTGATAGATACCGCCGGGGCGGCGTTCCTCCGTACCGCCGGAGCGGTGGAAGACATCGACACAATATTGTCCAATGACGGTCAGTTTCATTTCTTATACACCGCCTTCGGATCGAAGATGATATCGTTCTTCTCGGTATATCCGTTCCCGCCGTCCGTCACCTCACGGTAGAAACAGGTCCGGTGTCCGGTATGGCATGCGGCGTCGCCGATCTGCCGGATGCGGAGCAGGAGCACATCAGCATCACAGTCCAGGTGGATGGAATGGACCTCCTGCACGTTCCCTGATTCCTCCCCCTTCCTCCAGAGCTTCTGACGGGAGCGGCTGTAATAGACGGCCCGTTTCGTCCGGACGGTCTCTTCGAGACTCTCGCGGTTCATCCATGCCATCATCAGCACATCGCCGGTTGCTTCATCCTGCGCGATGGCAGGGATGAGTCCGTTCGCATCGTATTTGACATCGTCCAATAGTTTCACGTTCGCACCAGTATGTTCTTCGTTCGTAGGAAATCCTTCGCCTGCCGGATAGTGTACTGGCGGAAGTGGAAGATGGAGGCGGCAAGCACCGCGTCAGCATGGCCGAGCGCGAATCCGTCATAGAGATGCTCCAATGTCCCGGCACCGCCGCTGGCGATCACCGGTATCCGCACCGCACCGGTCACCCGCTGCAGCAGCTCCACATCGTACCCGTCCTTCGTCCCATCCCTATCCATGCTCGTCAGCAGGATCTCCCCTGCCCCAAGCTCTTCGCACCGCTGAGCCCATTCCACTGCATCCAGTTCCGTCGGCGTCCGTCCGCCGTGGATGAATACCTTCCACATCCCTTCGGCCGTCCGTTTCGCATCGATCGCCGTCACGATGCACTGCACGCCGAACCGCTCTGCCCCGTCCGAGATGAGCCGGGGATCGTTCACGGCGGCGGTGTTGACGCTCACCTTGTCCGCTCCGCTTCTGAGCATCGTCCGCATATCGTCCGTGGTGCGGATCCCTCCGCCGATAGTGAACGGGATGGTCACCTCTTCCGCGGTCCGCTGCACCACTTCCAGGATCGTATTCCGGTTATCGGATGACGCGGTGATATCCAGGAAGATGAGCTCGTCCGCCCCTTCGGCGTCGTAGAATTTCGCCTGCTCCACCGGATCGCCCGCATCGACCAGACCGACGAAGTTCGTCCCCTTCACGACCCGGCCGTTCTTCACGTCCAGACACGGTATGATACGCTTTGCTAACATCCGGCAGCCCCCGATCGTTGCATCATCAGATCCGTCTCGTGGGACCGAGATCGTCCAGCACCTGTTCGTTCTCGCGCCAGAGCGCCTGGCAGGAGAAGCGGTTCTCGTACAGCGCCTTGCCGACAATGACGGAATCAACACCGAACTTCTCGAGTTCCTGCAGTTTGATCAGGTCCTGATGACCGGAGACGCCGCCGGAGGCGGTCACTTTCAGTCCGGTCTTCTGCGCGATATCGGCAATCGCATCGAAGTTCGGTCCGGAGAGCATCCCGTCCCGCGTGATATCGGTGTAGACGATGCGGCAGACGCCGAGCGATTTCATATTGAGCGCCAGGGAGACCGCTTCGATGCCGGTGTTCTCCTGCCATCCTTTGGTCATCACCACGCCGTTCTTCGCGTCGATGCCGACGACGATCTTGCGTGCGCCGAAATCCTTCACGCACCGCGCCACCAGCTCCGGATCGTCGATGGCGGAGGTGCCGAGCACCACGCGGTACAATCCGATCTCGAACAGCTGCTTCACCTGCTCGTAGGTGCGGATGCCGCCACCGATCTGGATCGGGATATCGACCGCTTTCATCATCCGCTGCAATGTGTCGAGGTTCTTCATCCGCCCGTCGAACGCACCGTCCAGGTCCACCACATGCAGCGTCTTGGAATTCTCGCCGCGCCAGAGGATCGCCATCTGCACCGGGTCGTCCGAATAGATCTTCTCCGTACCGGGAGCGCCCTGCACGAGGCGGACACAGCGTCCGTCCTTGATATCGATAGCGGGTAAGATGAGCAGCATCAGATCCCTGCGAAATTTTTCAACAATTGAAGTCCGGCCGACTGGCTCTTCTCCGGATGGAACTGGATGCCGAAGATGTTGCCCTGCCGGACGATGGAAGTGAAACGGGTCCCGTAATCGGTGCGGGTGACGGTCACGTCATCCTGCGGCACCACGTAGTACGAATGGACGAAATAGACGAAGGCATCCTCAGGCACTCCTTGCAGCAGCGGCGACGGTGCGGTGAACTCGATCTGGTTCCATCCCATGTGCGGTACCTTCACCGTGCCTGGGAAGCGGCGGACCTCGCCGCGGAGCAGTCCGAGCCCTTCATACTCCCCCAGTTCGAAACTCCTGCTGAAGAGCAGCTGCATGCCGAGACAGATACCGAGCAGCGGGCGTCCTGCCGCCGCATGCGCCAGCACCACATCCTTCAGTCCGAGCGTGTGGAGATTCTCCATCGCCTGACCGAATGCACCAACGCCCGGCAGCACCAGCTTGTCCGCCGTACGGAGCTGTGCGGGGTCATCGGAGATGAACGACGGCGCCCCCGCTTTCTCGAACGCTTTCTGTACGGAACGGAGATTGTTCAGATGGTAATCGACGATGCCGATCACAGCGAACCTTTCGTTGACAGGACCCCTTTGACGCGCGGATCGATTTCGCACGCCTGCCGCATGGCGCGGGCGAATGCTTTGAAGATCGCTTCGATCTTGTGATGGGTGTTCCTGCCGTACAGCACTTCGATGTGGATGTTCGCTTTCAGATTCTCGGCGAAGGACTGGAAGAAATGCTCGATCATCTCCGTAGAGAGGTCGCCGACCTTCTTCCGGTTGAACTCGGCATGGAACACCAGGGCCGACCGGCCGCTCAGGTCCACCACACAGCGGGCCAACGCCTCGTCCATCGGGACATAGGCCGTACCGTATCGTGCGATCCCTTTCTTGTCGCCGAGCGCCTTCACAAAGGCATTCGCCAGGGCGATGCCGACATCCTCCGTCGTGTGGTGATCGTCCACGTGGAGGTCCCCTTTACAGGAGACGGTCAGGTCGAACAGTCCGTGCTTCGCGAACAGGTCGAGCATATGATCAAGGAACCCGATACCGGTGGAAACAACGGACTTCCCTGTCCCGTTCAGTGCCACGGTCACAGTGATGTCGGTCTCTTTGGTCGTTCGTTTGAGGGAGGCTTTGCGCATAAGAAAAATAGGGACGCGTGTGACGTCCCTATTGGAAAATGCGCAAAATATGGGAGAGTTTCAAGGAATCGGGGAGGGCTACTTTTTCTTCTTTTCGTCGCTGTCCAGCTTGAACTTGAACGGCAGCACGACCCAGGTGGCGACCGGAACGCCGTTCTTCTTGCCTGGCGTGAAGCGCCATTTCATCGCTGCATCGATGCTGGCCTGATTGAAGACCTCGGCATCGCTCTGCACCACTTCCGTCTGTTTCACATCCCCCCGCTCGGAGACGAGCAGTTTCACAAAGACAGTCCCTTCCATCCCCTGCTTCCGTGCATCATCGGGGTATTTCGGGGAGATGAACGGCTGGATCGGCGACGGCTGTTCATCCACTTCCCCCGCTTCCCGGGCGGTCCCTTTCCCGAACAGCGTGAAGAAGAGCGAGACCTTGTCATTGCCGGCGCCGACATAGACGTTGTTCTTGATCTGATGATCGAACTTCGGCGCCTCTGCCTTGATCTGATAGAAGCCTTCCGGTAATCCTTCGATCCTGTACTGACCATCCTTCCCGGTACGGGCGCTGTAGTTCGTACCGAGGATGGTGACCACGGCGGCTGCCACCGGCTGACGCGATTCGGCATCGATCACCGTGCCGATCAGGATACCGTCATTGGCTGCCGCAGCACCGACCGGCAGCAGCGATGCACACAGCACTGCGAGGAACATGATAATCGTTCTCATATGTTCGTTTCCTTTTCTCAATTCCTGTATTGGATATTCGTGGATTGTTCGATCACAAGGACCGCCGGCAACGGGCGGGATGATGTGTATGCTGCCGGTACTGGTCTTTCCTGCACACCGTTCCGCACGACGAGACCGGCAATGAGCGATGCCGCCGTGAAGAGGACGAACACCACCGCCGCGGCCATGCCGTACGAGAGCGACAGGCGTCCTTTCGTCTGCGGTTCCGCCGGCACACGCCGTTCAGCGGCGATCAGCGACGAACGGAGTTGCAGCATGCCGGACATCGTCCTGCGGCAACCGGCACACGTTCCGAGATGATGGAACAGGTCCCGCGTTTCCGTTTCGGACGCTTCGCCGTCCAGATAGGCACTGATCACCGTTTCCCATTCTTGGCATGACATCATAACGATCCCTCCGGATAAAGTTCGGACAACCGGTCCAGCATCGCCCTCCGTGCTTTGAAGAGCCGCGATTTCACCGATGCAACGGATGTTCCGGTCACTGCGGCGATCTCATCGTACGACAACTGATCGTATTCACGCAGCACGATCACTTCCCGGTACGTGGGATAGAGCGCATTCAGCAGTGCAGCGACCGCGGCAGTGCGGTCCTGCTGTTCCATGAGCGCGTCCGGCTGGTCACCGCTCCAGACCGGTTCATCGGCAG